>CATPBS010000369.1 GCA_955652715.1 uncultured Candidatus Udaeobacter sp. | reverse complement strand
GTCACGGACCAAAGTGTGGTGTGCGCGCCGGAATAGTGACCAGGGTAATCATGCGGGAAAGGATGAAACCGCATTTGCCACCGGCGCGCACCATGCAGTGTGCATGAAATTGGCTGATTCTGCCAGCAGATTACGCAGGTTCGCGCTGATCGGTTCAGCAAACCCAACGTGCGCCGCAATGCCCTCGCCGAAAAACGTATGAGCCGAGCGCTGGCTTGTGCGATCATAAAACTGCGAGGGTAAGACCACATCCCGCGGCGCGTATTTTTCCTGCAAGCTGCCTACTGACGCCACCGAGATAACCCATCGAACATTCAACGAGCGGAGCGCATAGATGTTGGCCCGATAATTTATTTCGTGCGGCAGAATCCGATGACCGCGGCCGTGTCGCGGCAAAAAATAAACCTGACGCCCGCTCAATTTTCCCCCAACAAGCGTGTCGGATGGCGATCCAAACGGTGTGTCGATCTTGTGTTCAGTCGCGTCGCGTAATTCCTCCATCTGATAAAGGCCGCTGCCACCGATGATTCCAATTGCTGGCATGCCTGAGTTCATCTTCGCTCGCGATTAAAACTGAAAGAAAAAGTAGCGCAAGCTTCCAGCTCGCGAATGGCTGTGATGCAAGTTGGAAGCTCGCACCAGCGTCGCAGCTGTCGATGTAGTGCAGTTCCTTCTTGCGCAGGCATCGTCGCTGATCGAATCTTTGTTATATGAGCCACGTCACCATTTCGCTGCCAGCCGCGCTCAACGCTTCATTGGAGACGCGAGCGAATGCAGCGGGCTTTCGTTCCAAGGAAGATTATCTTCTGGCGCTGGTGCAGGCGGATTGCGAACGGGCGGAGCTGGAGCCGGTGTTGGAAGCACGCCTGGAGGGACCGTTCGAGCCGATCGAGGCGGACTGGAAACAACGCGTGCGCGCAGCGGCGCAAGACCGTGGCTGAAGCCCGGATTGATCAGCACTCCGCTGTCATAGAGCAGGATCTGCCTGACATTTACTCCTTTATCGCCGAGCGCGACCCGGCTGCCGCGGAACGCGTCCTCGATGCGATGGAACGAACTCTTCGGCAATTAGCCCGGGATCCTGATTGCGGGGCGCCGTATCCTACGCGAAATCGCAAACTGCGAGGGTTACGAATGTTCCCGATAAGCGATTTTCGAAATTACCTGGTGTTCTATCGTGTCGAACCCGCCAGCATCCGCATTCTTTACGTTACCCACGGCGCAAGACATCTGCTTCGATTATTTCGGCGCGAACCGCGTGAATGAAACTTGCGTGGCCACGCCGGGCATGGCTCACGGACGAACGACGCGCGCACGCCCGGCAGCGATGTCGGCCTTGCCACGTTCGATGGAAGCGACGAATTCGGGCGACAACTCCCGCTGATCCTCCAGCCACTGCTCCAGCCACTCGCTCACCTCTGCGGCCTGCTGCAATGGGAGCCGGGAAATGGCAGCTTCGATTTCTGCAACCGTGCTCATGGCTAAAGGCTAACGCACCACTCCGCCCGCGCAATCCCATCGCCCTGACGACGCGCCGGAACCGGTTGAACAAGTGCGCCTGCAAGCCTTCCCCTTCGCGTTTGACGCTCAAAGAACGTGATAATTTGTCCTCACTTCGTGAAACCTAAGCCCGAGTGTGGTAAATTATAAGGTGCTCAAACAAGCTACCTTCCCAGACTCGAACGCCAAAGATCAGGCAGCGCCTCAAGGCATTTACGCGCAGCAGTTGGGAGAACGATTGAAACCGTTTTCTCCGCACCTACAGACCATACTGCGCGGAATTCTGCGTAGTTTCGCCGACCTGGAGAATCCGCTGCGATTTACCAACACAGCTACGAATCTGCGAGAATTGTTGCGAGAGCTGTTTGCTGAACTTGCGCCCGATCAGGACATCAAGCGGTGTTTGTGGTTTGTACCGCACGGCGATTCAAGGAGCGGCGTGACGCGTCGGCACCGCGTGACGTTCGCGGTATATTCGTATTTACTGGCACGCGATTTCCCGTCGAACTTCGTTGCCATTGTCGACGCACTGGCGAGCGAGATAGTCGCCAGTGTCCAGCGGCTCTCCTCGTTTACCCATGTTACTAGCCAGAGCCTGGCAAAGACAGAACAGGAAGCCGCACCAGTTTTCGACGAGGCGTTATCGCTGTTCCTGCGGTTGTTCGACACGATCACACAGGCGCGCCAATATCTGCGCAACGCGGTGGAGTCCAGACTCGCCCTCGGGTTAGCGGTGTTTTTTACAACTGAGTTTTTCGATGATCTTGATGCGCTTTCCACACATACGCGGCCGCAGGATGCCGATGGAATCAGGGTCCAAGTAAGGAGCATCGGGCCGGAATTTGTTGAGTTTACCGGGTCCGGCACGGTGTATTGCGATTTGCAATACGGGTCGGATGGGGATTGCCGACACGGCGATGGCATTGAATGGAGCGATTCTTTCCCGTTTAGCTTCGTTGGGCAGAGCGAAACGAATGATCCTTACAACGTATCAGTCGAGCCCTGTGACGTGCAAATCAATACGAGCGCATATAACGACGACTCATATCGGTACGACAAGTTCGTTGAAGATAACTAATACGCCGTCTTCGGCACCACCAATGACGGCACCAACCAAACCTCACGAGCGTCCTCATTGCTATATTTGCGGCTCGACGATGGATTTGACCAAAGATCCTGTCCTCTTTTGGTGATATTCTTCGTCACTCGATGCGAGCGGAACGAAATGAACACAGATGATGATGAGAATCGTTTAGACCTGATTCCTCGGCCTGATATTTCACTTAGTGAGTCGACGAGTCGGCCGTTGCGAATTATGTCCGAGATGATCGAGCAAACGCTTGCGATTGCCCAGTTAACAGATCACGGCCTCCCAGCCCGGCGATTCACGACTGGCGAACAGAAACTGTGCACGCCGGATTATCGGCAGATTCTCATTTGGTCAAAGACAACAGGTTTGGAGCCAGTTGAGATCATCAGACGTTTGCGACTCGTTTTTCTCGAAGGACGTATACCTGGAGGTTCCCTCGACTTTAGCCTGATAAGCTCAGAACGGCTTCAATGGGTCGAGGGATTGCAGATCAAGGAATTATCTTTGGGGGGCGGTCGCGGGCCATCTCCACATTTACCGCTTGCCGAACTAGAAACCCTGAATTGTTATGCCTTCAGCAACGAGTTCACAGAATGTGATCTTTCTGGTGTTCCTAAACTGAAAAGACTGGCGTGCCTGGCGAGCGGTCTCGTGCGGTTGAACCTGACCAGTGTGCCTGAACTTGAAATACTCGACTGCTGTACCAACCAGCTTACCCATCTCGATCTGTCACCTGTCCCGAAGTTAAAATTCCTCTGTTGTGGAGCGAACGACATAGACTTACTCGACATCCGCCCACTTTTTCACCTTAAGCGGATCTCCTATGATAGCGACAAGACTCGCCTAATTCAACGCTCCGACCAGCATTTCTGATGCGATGAAAGGCACTGATTGGCTTCTCCTTGATACCGAAACAGCTGGCGTCGGCTCGGCCGTTTTCATTGTGGATGTCGCCGCTCAGCGAATGCGCGGCTGGGAGCGGGTCGGCGAATCATTCAGGCGTTTGCTAAATTACAACAGAGATATTTCGCCTGCAGCGTCGCGGGTGCATGGCTACACGCGCGAGATTTTAGAGCGCGACGGCGAAGCGCCGGAGCAAGTTTATGTGGCGTTGCGGAAATACGCGGCCCAGCTTCCCGTCGTCAGCTACAATCTCGAATACGATTGGGACGCCGTTCTTCTTCACGAATGGCGACGGCTTGGCATTCCGCCGATTGGCAGCCGAGGTTTTTGTGCGCTGCGGTTTGCTCAGCGGGTGCTTGATCCAGTGCCGGCCGGCAACTGCAAGTTACAAACGGTGCGCCAGTATTATCGCCTACCCGAACGCGACGCACATTCGGCGCTCGGCGGCGTGGAAACCCTGGCAGACCTTTTCCATGTGGTACTAAGGCCGAAAGCAGAAGCGCTGGGACTCGACACCTGGAAGAAAGTCAGCGGCTACGCAGCGGAGGAGTGGTATCCGTCGCGCTTCGCGTTCGGAAAATTTAAAGGGCGCACGCTTTCCGACGCGGTGGAGAATAAAGATATCCGACAGTGGCTTGAATCGCTGGCTGGTTCACGTAATGCCGCCAACGCGCGCATCGGAGCTTGGTATCTCGCGAGGCTGGAACAACAGGAGGAGAATCCGCCCATCGTGGATGTGAGCATTCCGGCCGAGGATGCAACCGATCTGGTGTGGCACGTCACGGTCTTTCAGAACCCAGAAGCGCAGCATCTCCAAACGCTGGTCCAGGCGGCACAAGCGCGGCTCGCTGAAGTGGAGGCGGCTTTCAGCGTCGAGAAGCGGAAAGTAGATGCGCTGCGGGCGAAGCTTTTCGCCAAGCTTCGGGAGCATTATGAACAGCGCGACCGGCTGCGGCTGGTCGTTCGCTACCGCAAGAGCTTCATCGAAAAACTGCTGCATTCCGGAGAAGAAGAAGCGAACCAAGTGCGCGAAGAGTTCAAGCAGGCAGACGCCGAGACAAGGCGCGAGTACGAATCTACGGCGGCAGCGCTGGCGAAAAAGCGGGAACTGACTGTCGCAGAGGAATTGGAGATGAAGGTTCTCTGGAAACAGCTCGTCAAGCTATTTCACCCCGACAAAATTCTCGACGATCCCGCGAAGCGCGAGACTTACCAAAAACTGACTCAAGCAATTAACCACGCGAAAGACACCGGGGACGTCGACACGCTGCGCGAGATTGCCAGCGATCCCAGAAGCGTTTATTCGGAAGCAAGGCTGGGCAAGCGTGGAACTGGCGGCCGAGAAAGAGATAAGGACGCTGCGTCGCTTGCTCGAAATGTTACAAATCAAAATTGTGGAAGTCATCGAGGCCACGATTCAGCTGAAGGAAAGCCCGGATTACGAACTCTACAATCTCTCGCAGCGCGACGCTTCGATTCTCGAAAGCGTGAGCGAAAAGCAGAAACAGGAGATTGAGAAAGAATGCGCCAGGCTGGCCGGCGAAGCGCTAAACCTAGCGAAACAAATTGAGGAACTTGCCGGCGAACCAGCGTTTGATAGCGCGATGATGTGACGTTCTGCTCTCTTGCATCAACTCGGGACGACAGAAATACGCAGGCAACTCTGCTTTATAGGGAGGGATTCATCTTCGCAACAGAAGGAAAACGCGAACATGAAAGTTACGAAAGAGCTTCAATTATGCTCACGGGAGGCCGCGGAGTTATGTCACGACGACGTAAGCGCGATGGTTGCTGACGCCAGAGAGTCGTTCGAAATATGGAGATCTCTTTTCTACATCGGTGACAGTGGGAAGGCCAATGGATGGTCTGATCTGCAATGGTTCAATCCATTCCTCTCCGCAACCGAGAATGCACATATGTCGATGATTATCATCAACCTATTCATACTAGGCGATGAGCAGCACAGAAAAGTACACAGCGTTTATTTCCTGCGTCGCAAGCTGGCGCATAGCGGCCTTTTAAGCGGCAGGCGCGACCAAGAATGGAACCACTTGCTGGCCGAGGCGAAACCCGTTCACGATAAATTAAAGATCGTGAGAGACAAACATCTCGCGCATCGAGACAAGGGTTACACCTGGCAAAAAGCCATGCAGGAATCAGGCCTCTCTGCCGAGCAATTGGATCGATTGACAAGCGTATACTTTTCGCTAGCGAGTGACGCTGCAGAGTTGCTGGAGCTGCCCTTCTTTGAAGAGCAGATCATATTCGAAGGCATTAGCGAGAGCATCGCTGAAGTCCGGACGGCCTTACTCCAATACCAGCCGATAATGCAAGCGACTGAGGATGAACGAGTGCGAAGAGAATTACCTTAGACAAGCTTTGTCGACGATCTGACCGAACATCGGTTTTTAGCTTCGCTTGGTCGCGATGTTCGAGGTTTTCTGTAGCACATCGATTTTTCCGGCTCAAAAACCAAATTCGCACACTACTGAATCATCCAGGCGTGGCGAGTTGCGCTCGCTCGTGTATTGTTTTCGCCCCTCCATGCCGAAATTTTTTATCAAGACTTACGGTTGCCAGATGAATGAACGCGACTCGGAGCAGGTCGCGCATTCGCTTGTCGCGCGAGGGTACGAGCGGGTCGCACATGAAGCAGAAGCTGACGTCGTGCTCCTGAACACGTGCAGCGTGCGCGATATGGCTGACCAGAAGGCGCTGGGGAAAATGGGAATGCTGGGGCGATTGGCCAAAGAGCGACCGCACGTGGTGTTCGGGTTCCTCGGTTGCATGGCCCAGGCGCGCGGCGAATCGCTGCTGAAAAATCTGCCTCATGTCGATCTTGTGGTCGGCACTCAGAAATTTCATCGGGTCGCGGATTATGTGGAGGAAATTGCGGTCCGAAAACGCGCGGTGGTACCCGGGATCGCCGATCCCGGCCACAGCAGAATGGATGATCCGCGGTTTTCGATTGTCGATATTGCCGAAGAACCTGGCTCACAATCGACTATCCGCGAACAACAACTCGCGCCGAGGCAGGCGACAGCCTTTGTCTCGATCATGCAGGGATGCAACATGCACTGCACATTCTGCATCGTTCCGCAGACGCGCGGCGCTGAGCGCAGCCGTTCCATCCACGAAATCGTCAGCGAAGTGCGCGATCTCGTTTCACGCGGCGTCAAAGAAATCACGCTACTCGGACAAATCGTGAATCTTTACGGTCGCCACGAATTCCCGAAGATCGACAATAAATCTGCGTTCGTGCAGTTGCTTGACGCCGTTCATGAGGTGGAAGGCCTCAAGAGATTGCGATTCACTTCGCCCCACCCGATCGGTTTCCGTGACGACCTAATCGACGCGCTCTCGCGTTTACCAAAACTCGCCGAGCACGTTCATCTGCCGTTGCAATCCGGCTCCAACAAAATTCTCAAAGCGATGCACCGCGCTTACACGGCAGAAAAATATGTCGATCTTGTGCGGCGAATTCGGCGGGCGCGCCAGGGAATCGCCATTACCACTGACATTATCGTCGGATTTCCGGGCGAGACAGAAGACGACTACAAACAGACGCGCGATTTGGT
>CATPBS010000368.1 GCA_955652715.1 uncultured Candidatus Udaeobacter sp. | reverse complement strand
CAGCTTCCGCAGTTGCGCCGAGGCGAGATCGTCGCCCTCAGCGAAGAGCGCACAGGAATATTGCATATTCGGATCGAGCATTGCTTCGAAAAAATCGTTACTCAGGTCGTAATGCACCCGGCTGACTTTTCGGGAGCGCCTGGCAGTTTGCTGGTTCACGAGGAGCGAGCTGACTAGTGCCCAGACGTTGGGAAGTCGAAATGCGAAACGCTTCTCGAGCCCGGCACGAATCGCGCGGCAACACATCTCATCCAGTGCGTCGCAGTCCCACCAGCCGTCCATATAGGACTCCCCGAAACCGAGCGTCCCGGAAGCCAGGACTCGGCTAAAGAAGCGGCGGTCATGCACCTGTATGTCCCACGGGCGAGCGCCGTTGATGCGAATGTCCGCGAACGCGAGAAGATCGGTCATCAGATGTTGGGCTCTGGACATATGATTTGGCCCATCGCGGGAGCGTTTCGTCTCCGTCTGAAGAAATCGCGCTCGCTGCGGCGATTAGTTTTATAGAGAAAAAATGGGGACGTAGAAAGCACAAGGCGGAAGAAAAACGCCGAACGGGCCCGAGCATTAATGCTACGGAAAACAAACTGCATTTAATCATTAGCTAATGGCAGTTGCGGCTGTATGGTCGGGCTACTAGCGCAGCGTCAATCGATCGCGCAGGTGTGCGGCCCTTCTCTCTGCACACGAAACAGAGCATCATGAATGCTATCGCTGTTCATAAAGATGAGCTTAAAAAATTGCTCGAGAACTTGTCGGGCGACATTGGGGTCTCACGGATAATTTTCGTGGCACTGGTGGATGCGTATATCACGCGCCTCGATGCAAATTGCTCAGACATCAGCGCCCGCGTCATTCCGCCGCCCGCACAAATAAACGGAGAATTAACATGGAACCGACATTGACTCAGAACTGCGCGCTTTACTACGCGCAACACACAACCTCTGAAGGGCGCATTGCGCTCTTCAGACGATTTCGCGTTGCGGCCCGCAAGCGAGCGCCAGCTACTCACCGGCATTTGACGAACTACGAACTTTTCAGGCGTCTACCGCTTCACCGGGACAACGGCCGCTGAGCGATGTCGGGCAGCGCGTAAATCCTGAATCTTATTCGAAGGCGATAGGAAATACGCCGTCGAAAATGATCATTTGTGTTTCGCTCGATCCGAGCGATACTGGGCGCTTATTGGATTACTCTGTTTAACTTCACTGCGCGGTAGATCGTCAGGTGAGCGTCGCTCATTGGTGGTTTGAAACCCGATTCACGGGAACGGCTCTGTAGCTCGGTAGTTTTTCCAAAATCAAAACACAATGAAAATGTACGTAGGTAATCTCTCATTTGAGACCACCGAGAACGATCTTCAGGATCTGTTCGAACAACACGGCGCCGTCAGCGAAGTCCAACTGATGATGGACCGGATGACTGGCAAGTCGCGCGGGTTTGCGTTCATCACGATGAACGATGGCGCACAAGCCAGCGCCGCGATGTCTGCGCTCAACGGCCACGAAGTTAACGGCCGCGCCTTATCTGTTAACGAAGCGCGTCCGCGCGAACAGCGTCCCGGTCCTTATGGCGGGAAGCGTTCCTTTGCGGGGAATCGCCGGTAAATCTAGAAATGATTGCGCAGCCGGCCCCGAAAATTTCGGGGCCGCGCTGTTCGCAACGTCCCGAAGATCGACAACATGAATTCTGAAAAAGCCATCGAACTGGAAGGCACGATCATGACGGTGCTTCCCGGAACCATGTTTCGCGTCGCGCTCGCGAACGATCATCTTGTTCTCGCGCACATTTCCGGAAAGATGCGCAAACGTTTCATTCGGCTTACAATCGGTGATCGAGTGAAAATGCAAATGTCGCCTTACGACACCGCCAAAGCGCGCATTGTTTATCGACTTTAATTATGGCGACCAGATTCTTTTTTGATGCACCGCGACGGCCGAAACCAAAGGCCGGCCCCAACATCAAGAGCTTGCTCGTGCGCTGTCCTTCCACGTCAAAGCTGACGGATACCGGAAAGACAATCGAAGAAAAACTCTGGCAGACGGCAACGTTGAAAACACAAAAGTTTACCTGTGCGCACTGCGGCAGCGTTCATACTTGGACAAAAGAGGACGTTATTCTCGGCCGACCGACCTCCGTGAGCCGATGATCCTCCTCCCAAGTTCCCGCCCTTGATTTTCCGCATTCCGACCGACAGCATTAACTGGACGACAAGTTCGTTCCTCATCGGCACATTTTTTCTGACGCTCACGGCGGTGCCATTGTACCTGTGGTACTTCGGTATTGATTGGTTTCATGTCGCCGTTGCGGCCGCGCTGCTGACTTGATTTGGATTTTCTCGAAGCTCGGCTTGACGAGCGGTCTGCGCCGCGTTCCGCAGGAAACTATTCACTTCAGAGAAGCACAGCTGCGCGATTCGCGAAGCAAAGTTCAGAGTTGATCCCCTTTCGCGCGAGGCTACCGCGCGACACTTGGTCGAGAGCGGCAGCGCTTGTTAGCCCCAGGGTTCTCGAGTCGAAGAAGTTGAGTGT
>CATPBS010000367.1 GCA_955652715.1 uncultured Candidatus Udaeobacter sp. | reverse complement strand
ACTGCCACGTGGTCTGTCCGCAGAAGTTGGATGAGCAAAACAAGCGGGTGAAGACCGATGGGCTTGATGCCAAGGCGCTGTGCCTGAAGTTGAATCGCTTTGTGCAGGGCAATCGTGATGCGCTGGCCTTCATCGCGTGTGAAGGAGTATCGCATGATGGCGTCAGCCGACTCCTGCCGCCATGTGCCGACGACAACTGCCTCATCTTGGGAGAGCCGACTTGAGCACGAGACGGCTGTGGCGGCGATAACGAGAAGGATGCGCGCAAGCATCTAACTAGAATTCGACGAAGGTTGATTTCGCCTATTTCGGCTTTTCTCCGGGAGGGGCACCGGATAAAACGAAAGCATGTGTTCTTCTTTATCGGCGGCTCCGGAGCAGAGCGCGCTGCCAGACTTGCAGGATGTAGCCAGTCCCGGGCTTCGAGGTGAAGTCGTCCGGGCGCGCCTTCCCAGGCGGGGCAAAGCAGACCTTATACCGGTCTCCTTCCAGTTCGTAAATGCCCAGCATGACCTCTCCCTTGGTCGAGGTAGCGTCCATGTGCTTCGGGCTCTGTGGTCGCATCGAGCTTGATCGTCCCCTCCTTGCTGGTCGCGTAATCCGCGAGCTCGGGGAAGCGAAAGGTATCTCCTTTGAAGACGATGGTGGTCTGTTTCACTTTGTCGTCAGGGAATGCCTTTCCGTCTTGCATCGCGGAAACCAGACTCCAAGTCCCTTGCAGCCTCCAAGTCCTTCTTAGCTCCACCGTCAGAGGGATTGTCCGTCGCCAGCGACACGTTGGCGGCCATGATCATCAGCCACGTCACGTTCATAGTAACTCCGCAAGAAAGGTGATAGCGTCGGCGGTTTTCTGTGGCAAGCCTGAAAGTTGCTCGACCAAATGCGGGATATCTCGCGGGCGAGACATTACGGTTTGCGCACGGAGCGTTCCTATTGCGTGTGCTACCTGATGCGCAGGCGCGTTTCGCGATTACGCCCGCACGGGCACGCTGGCTGTGCGCTCGAGTTTGCCCCAGCTCACCCACGCGCCTTTGATCGCGCGCAGGATCGCTTTCCAGATGCAGTAGCTGAGCATGGGGCGGTAAATCAATCGCATCGGCAAAATACGCCAGGCGCGCAGGATCGGTTCGCGTTCCAAAATGCAGGCGAGCGTGGCGAGCAATACATCCATCGACAGGAACGTGATGATAAACGGCAGCACGGCGCGCCACACGCCAAATGGCAGAGAGGCGAGCAGGAACAAATCCACCATCGGTGTAACAGCTACGAGAATGATCTGGAAAAACCAGATGCTCGGCAAACTGAACCAGCCGAGCGCGCGATAGTTCCAGTTAAACACTATGTCGCGATGCTTCCAGAGGCATTGCAGCGTGCCATAGGCCCAGCGGAACCGTTGTCGCGCGAGAGTGCGGAAGCTTTCCGGCGCTTCTGTCCAGGCAATCGCGTCGGGCACATAAACGATGTGCTGGCCGCGCCTGTGCAACGAGAGCGTGAGATCCGTATCTTCGGCGAGCGTCTGCAGACTCAGCCCGCCTGCTTCATTGATCGCATCTTTGCGAACAGCGCTGATCGCGCCCGGCACTACTGTGATGCATTCCCATCGGTTGTAGCGCGTCGATCCAGATTAAAACCGCAGGTATATTCCAGCGCCTGGCAGCGGGCTATGAAAGTGCGCAAATTCCCAACTTTCGCGTGACCTGACACCGCGCCGATCCGCGCATCGGCAAGTGGCTCGAGCAAACGTGCAAGTGTATCGCGCTGACATTGCGTATCAGCATCAATGAAAACAATGATGCCGTGATGCGCGGCAGCCAGACCGCGTTGCAAAGCGCGCGCCTTCCCGCGATTTTCCTGCTGCAACAGCCGCACGCGCGGCTCGCTGCGTGCGAACCGCTCAACTTCCGCAGCAGTTTGGTCACGCGAACCGTCGTCCACGACAACGACTTCGATTTCGCCCTTGTAGTCTGTAGCAAGAAGCGCGCGCAGAGTTTCCGCGATCACTTTTTCTTCGTTGTAAGCAGCCATCACCACACTGACCGGCTCCGCGAAATCTGCTTTCGGTCCGCGCCGAAAACGATACGCGAGCCAGATAACGACCAGGGTGCGAACGACGACCAGCGCCGTCGCCACAATCATGAACGCCCAGAGGAATTCCTCGATGCTGTGATAAATGCGAAATCCGGTGCTGCTCACCAGACGCGTGAGCGATTGTCCATTGTTTTGTAAGGGCGGCATCACTGCGTCGCGTGTTGTGCCGAGCAGAGTGCTCAGGGGCACGACGGTGTCGCCCCGCGCATGCAACCAATCCAAAATGTGAGGAAGCGCTTCCACGGTCTGCGAGCGATCTCCGCCTGCATCATGCAGCAGGATGACGCTGCCATCGTGCCTTTGTTGTTTAATTCGTCGCAGGATGATGTCCGCTCCAGGCTTTGCCCAGTCTTGTGGATCGATATCTTCCAACACGACCAGATAATTCAGGTCTTCCGCAATTTTCAGCGGCGCCAGTTCGCTAAGTTGCGTCGGGCCGGTATCAGCCGCGTACGGCGGTCGGAACAACGTAGTCGCGCGACCTGTTATCGTTTCGAGCAATAGCTGTGTTGCGTTCAACTCAAGCCGGATGTGCTCCGGCCAGCAGAGTGCGAGGTTCGGATGATAATAAGTGTGGTTCCCAAACTCGTGCCCTTCGTTGACAATGCGACGAACGAGCCCCGGGTAACGCTCCGCATTCACGCCCACCAGGAAAAACGCCGCTTTCACGTTAGCTGCTTTGAGGATGTCCAGGATCTTTGGTGTCCATTGCGGATCAGGGCCATCGTCGAAAGTAATTGCAACCTGATGCTCGCGGCCGGCGCCCTGGTGATAAAGCGTTGGAAATTCCGCAAATTTCACGTACGTCGCAGTGAGATAGCCGTCTGCGTCCACAGCGAGCTTGCGCATCCCGTCCGTGCGATTCTCGTCAACAGTGACAATCTCACCGTCCCCGACGTCCGTTATTGTGTCGGTCGATTTTATGAGTTCCAGCGCCTGTCGCGTTTGACTGTCGAGCTTGAAATCCCGCGAAACGCTTAACCCATCCCAAATTGCGGGGTCTTCGCTGCCGAGCCGATAGAGAGCGAAGCCGCCGGCCTTTTGATCGCGCACCTCGCGCACTTGGTCGAGGAATGTCACTGCATCCAAAAACCAGACGGCGTGCTCCTTGTTTTCATCCTGAAAATAGAAATACGGGCTGTAACTCGGTCCGCTCACTTTTGCGCTCTTGATTTCGGCATCATTGGCGCGGCTCATTGCTTCGGAAAAACTGATCAACTCCCCCTTTTTCGCGCCGATCGTCCAATCATATCCATAGCTCCCGATCGCGATGATCCATTGCTTGGCGTCGGAACCTTCGAGCAGGACGCGCACCCAACCTTCAAACCACGAGTGTGAGGCCAACGGCCCCGGTGGATCCGTATCCGATGTTTCATCAAACAACATCGCCACGAAACGATCTACGTTGTCAGCAAGCGCATCGAAATCGATGTAATCGAGGTCCTCCCCTGGCTGGACGCACAGCCACAGCTGTTTGTCATCGTTGTGTAACGCGTCGGCGAACTTGTTGATGAATGCAGTGATATCCTTTTTGTAAATCGGATCGATTTGCTGCCAATCGACCACCACGCCGGAAGCCTTGGCGTTGCGCAGAATGGAAAGCACACTTTGAATAAACCTATCCTGCCGTTCCGCTGGCCCGTGTGCGAGGTTCTCAATCGCTTCCGGCTGCCAGATGTCGCCGACGAGGTTCGTCAGCAGCGGCATCAGGGCGATGCCCTTCGCGGCCGTCAGTTTTGATAGACGAGTGTCGCCGTCAATTTGCAAATCGCCCATCCCATT
>CATPBS010000366.1 GCA_955652715.1 uncultured Candidatus Udaeobacter sp. | reverse complement strand
GACGGCTGCCGAGATCGTTCCTGTGGTCAAAGCCGACGGGCGCCTCATCGGTAACGGAAAACCCGGCCCCATCACTACGCGTATAATTGCGCGCTTCCGGGAGATGACACGCGAAACGGGCACACCGATTTTCGCCTAGCATTGAGCAAGGTTGCCTCTGACGCAGAAGATGTCGGGGAAATATTCGGGGTTGAATGTTTCCAAAATATCAGGGTCTAATTAAGAAAGATGTTGTGCGACGTTTGCAAATGCAATGATGCGACAGTCTTCCTGACGCAGATCCTGGAAGGCAAAATGCACAAGGTGAATCTGTGCGAAGCTTGCTCGAAAGAAAAAGGCGTACAGGATCCCACGAGCTTCGCTCTTGCCGATCTGCTCCTTGGCATCGGAGCAGCGGAAGAGATCGAAAAGGGAGCAGGCACCCAAAAATGTCCCGTATGCGGTTTTAGCCAGGCTGATTTCAAAAAGACTGGACGCCTAGGATGCAGTGAATGCTACGTCACGTTTGCAGAGGGTCTGACCTCGCTTTTAAAAGCAATGCATAAAGGCATCGAACATGTGGGGAAATTGCCGGAACGCGCGCAGCGCGCCGTAGCGCTTAGTCACCGGATGCGCGCGCTGGCGGAAAATCTGCAGAAGGCCGTGGCAGATGAGAACTACGAGACGGCAGCCTCGTTGCGCGATCAAATCAAACAGCTTGAAAGTGAACTGTCCAATTCCCCATGAAATTTTCGAACATGCTGTCTACTGCTGGAGAATGGCTCCGTGGTGAAGGACCGCATCGCCAAATTGTAATCAGCAGCCGGGTGCGTCTCGCACGCAATCTGCGCAACCGTCCTTTTCCGGGCTGGGCGAAGAAAGCGGAACGCAATTCGATCCTGGAACTGATCAGGTCGCATGTGGAAGGGCTTCCGGAAATGCAGGAGTCATTTTCCGAAAGCTTGCAGGATCTTTCGGCGTTGGACAGGCAAGTGCTCGTGGAGCGTCATCTGATTAGCCGCGAACATGCCGCCAAGGGTGGGGGCAGCGCGGTGGTCGTAAATCGGCGGCAAACGGTGAGCATCATGATCAACGAAGAAGATCATTTGCGGATGCAATCGATTCGCTCGGGGCTCCAGTTGAAGCAGGCATTCAAGCTAGTCGACAAAATCGACAGCGCACTCGAGAGCAAATTGGACTTCGCTTTCGATCCGCGGCTGGGATACCTGACTGCGTGCCCTACGAACGTCGGCACTGGCATGCGCGCCTCCGCGATGCTCCACTTGCCAGGCCTTGTCCTGAGCGAGCTGATTAATCAAGTGATTCAAGCAGTAAGTAAAATCGGTCTCGCAGTGCGTGGACTTTACGGCGAAGGAACCGAGGCAATGGGCAACCTCTTTCAGATTTCGAATCAAACCACACTTGGTGAGAAAGAGGACGAGATCATCAATCGTCTGAGCAAAGTGATTGAAACAATCATCGAAAAGGAACACGACGCGCGTCAAATTTTGCTCCAGAAAAAACCGAACACGCTTTGCGATCAGATCGGTCGCGCCTATGGGGTTTTGACCTACGCGCACGCCATGCCGTCGAAGGAAGCGCTCAACCTGCTCTCGGTCATCAAACTCGGCATGGACTTGGGTGCGTTCCCGGAAGACCAACGCCTGCAGATCGACGAATTGTTTATTGAGACGCAGCCGGCGCACTTGCAAAAAAACTCGCAACAAAAACTGAATGCCGAAGAACGCGACCATTTGCGCGCGCAAATTATCCGCGACCGTTTGAAACTCTTTCCCAAACCTGATATTAGTAAGATGGCGAGGGAGTCGGGCAATAGTCCGACGACTGCACCATCGAACAATGAATAATTTTACACCGCGGGCTCAACAGGTTTTGGCGCTTGCGCGCAAGGAAGCCGACCGGTTTAACCACAACTACGTCGGTACCGAGCATTTGCTTTTGGGACTGATCAAACTGGGTCAGGGAGTGGCGGTGAACGTTTTGCAGAAGATGGGTCTCGATCTCGAGACGGTGCGCATGGAGGTGGAGAAGCAGGTCGGCTCCGGACCGGAGACCAAGATCGTTGGTAATGTCCCGTACACGCCTCGCGTCAAAAAAGTGTTGGCGCTCGCGGGCAAGGAAGCCAAGGCGCTCAATCATTCCTACGTCGGCACCGAACATATTTTACTTGGACTCCTGCGCGAAGGCGAGGGCGTCGCTGCCAGAGTGCTCAAGAGCCTTGAACTCGACATCGAACGCACGCGCAACGAGATTCTCAAGGAGCTGGATCCAAATTTCACGCCGGCTGAATCGGAACAGGAAGCCGGCGAACCGACGAAGAAAGACGTCAAGACTCCGGCACTACGCGCATTTGGGCGTGATCTGACTGAATTGGCGAAGAAGGGAGAACTCGATCCTGTAATTGGCCGGCGCAATGAGATCGAGCGGGTGATTCAAGTCCTTTGCCGGAGGACAAAGAACAATCCAGTCCTGATCGGCGAAGCCGGCGTGGGCAAGACGGCCATCGCCGAAGGATTGGCGCAAGAAATTGCAAACGGCAATGTGCCTGAATTGTTGCGCGACCGGCGGGTGATCACGCTCGATCTGGCGTTGATGGTAGCTGGAACAAAATACCGGGGCCAGTTTGAAGAGCGCATCAAAGCAGTGTTGGACGAGATCCGTCGTTCCAAGAACGTGATTCTTTT
>CATPBS010000365.1 GCA_955652715.1 uncultured Candidatus Udaeobacter sp. | reverse complement strand
GATTAGTGATTCGATTCTCCGGCCGAATTGCTAGAGCAAGAAATAGGGCGATCAAGATGAAAGGCGCGCCGAAAGTGACTCGGGACAACAAAGCACCGTTGGCGCATACCGAGAATCCTAGCAATGCACGCGTCAGGTCGCTACCCTCGGCCTGTCGGGATCGGAAAGCGAAAAAAGCGCAGCCAGCGACAAAGCAAGTCCCCAGATTATGGCTTCATCGTAGATGGAAAGATTCCCAAGCAGCAAGAGCAATGGCGAGCCGAGCGCAAACCCAATTATGCACGCGTTGCCGAGCCTCGATGCCATGGTAATGACGAAGCACGAATCACGAATGACGAATGACGAAGGAATGTCAAAGGGCTGGTATTGCACTTTACCGCGGCTTGCACATGAAAGATCGGATCCGTGGGTACCCTTGGTCGGCTTTCAGTTTCTCACTGCGAATAAGATTCACGCCTGATTCGTCTGCTGGCTTGACTCGCGTCTCTAGGTTTCCTTTTCTTTATTGCCCGCATGAGGGACATAACGACCAACGCAGGATACTCCGAACCCGCAAAACCATCGGTGTTCCGCCTCCTCTGGGCCTGTGCTCTAGGCATTTCTTTTGCTCTCTCAGTGTTTGCATCGTTTCGCGGCGGTTACATTGGACCAGATTACTATACTCACTTCGAGCGGCTGACTGAGTGGTCTAAGATTTTTGACTTCTCTACGACCAACCCACCCATCTACTATCTGTTGGGACACGGACTCTTTTTGCTTATCGGAAGCAACAACGCTTTTCCGATCACTCTCTCGATCGCACAGGCAGCTATAAATACGGTGGCGTTGTGGTGGTTCGTTCGGTACGCAGAGCGCTGTTTTAATTCGCCTCTCATTCACCTAGCGCTTGTTTTCTTTTTGGCTTTCCTCCCGGTCCGAATTATCCACGCGACTACGATTGGGACAGACTCGACGACGATTCCATTGTTTGTGCTCCTACTTTTTCTCTTCGACAGGGTTTTGTCTGACGAAGGTTCCACCTTGAAGAACGCAGGCGTTCTCGGCTTCGGTTTGGCTCTGGCGGTTTGGACGAAGTACAGCTTTATGGCGCTTATTCCTGCCAGTTTCCTTCTGCTTATTAGCATTTCGGCGCAACGCGGATGGAACTCAAAGCGCTTCTTCGCAACTTGCGCTCTTAGTCTAATCCTTCCTTCGGTGGTGGCGGTCCACAGCTTCTGGGCAAGCAGTCGTCTGCATGGCTACAACACCGAAAAGCATTGGCTGGCGAAAGGTGAGGGGCCTGATATGGATTACCGCGACCTTTTCTCCGTCAAACCCAATGACGTCCAGCTTTTCCACGCTCCGGAATACTTCAGGAAAGAAATTCTGGCGCCGCACCGGCACAGCTACCTCGGGTTGGTGCACCTTGGCGTTTTCACCGATACCATGAATTTGTTTCAGGTTCCGCCCGTAGGCAAAGATCTCGTGAGCGTCTGGTACCCTGATGACAAGACAAGGCGGCCTTGGAAGACTCCGATCATGCAAGCGTCGATGCTTTTGGGAATTCTCTGGACGCTGCTGGTTCTGGTGGGTGTGCCATGGAGCCTTTTTCGCGCCTTTGGAAATCTTCTCAAGGAGAAGTTGGAGCGCGAAGATGTCGCTGCGATTCTCGGAACCGCGCTCTTCTTGGTGATCTTCCTTCCGATTCCGTTTGTTAGTCGTGGCGCTCTCTTCGGATTCTGGACCCCGCGACTTATCCTGCCTGCGTTGCTTTGCTTTTTCCTCGCGGCATTTCTTTTGGTTGACAAAAAAATTGCACGAAATTCGGAGAGAGTCGCGTATCTCGTGGTCCTTCTGGTTACTGTTCAATGCACAATCGAAGCTGTCATGCTCAGTTGAGCGAGACTGGCCGTTTCCCCGCAATCACCCCCCAAAAGGTGCGCGTCTTCGCTGGCAGGTTTGGGTCAGATGCCAGCCAGAAAGCCGTGGCCAGCGTGTTGATGACAATTGAAATCGCGATTAGTGCGATCAACAGATGACGCAAGCGAGCCAGAGCGATTCCCCCTGTGCTTAGAAAAACTACCAGACAAAAAATCAGGAATGGGTAAAGGTCGGCTGCATAGCGTTGAGCCAGGGCAAAATACGACAACATGCAAACGAACTGGGCGAAAAGCGCGACTGCAATCCAACGCTGAAAATAATCCGTTCGCCCACGTCGGACTAGACAAACGACTCCCATGACAGTGGCGAGGGCAAGCCAGCCCGAACACCAAGGAATCGATAAAAAAGTCTCGCTGAATGATAGTGAGAAAGGCGCGGAATTCGAAAGATCATGTCTATCTACGCGGAGAAACGGCGCGTGAAGGTGGAACGATGGAGGAATCAAACTAAAATAATCCGCAAAGCTGTACGGAACGCGGACCAGGTTGAAGATGCCGTGCTGCTGGGCGAACTCCCGATGCACCGGATTGATGTAGAAATCGTAGGTCGCTCCGGTGACGCTACCGAATCTAGCGTAGCTTTGCCAAACATGAAAAGCTAGGGCGGCGCCAAGCGGGAAAAGGAGTGCTGTAAGATTAGTTATTCGATTCTCACGCGATAAGCGCAGAGCAAGAAGCGGTGCAATCAGGACGAAGGGCGCGCCGAAAGTGACTCGGGAGAGTAAAGCACCACCAGCGCATACCGAGAATCCCAGCAATGCGCGCGTTAGCGCACTACCGTCTGCCTTTCGGGAACGGAAAGCGAAAAAAATCGCAGCCAGCGATAAAGCGAGTCCCCAGATTATGGCTTCATTGTAAATGGAAAGATTCCCAAGCAGTAAAAGCAACGGCGACCCGAGCGCGAACCCGATTACGCACGCGTTACCGAGCCAGTTACGTGCGCGCGATGAAAGCGGGGACGAGCATAAGGCTGTGCGCACCAGGCCGGCAAACGCGAACAACGCCATGACCCCCGCGCAAAATCCTGAAATCCGGGACCATTTCCCGTGTCCGGCAGGGTAGATGAAATTTAGCGGAATTCGGAGCAGCGCCGGGAACGGCCCAAAGTACATCCGCACCTTCCCGTTCACGATCATTGCTTCATGACCGATCGCGTCCAGGTCTACATCCACGTCTCCGCGCAGAAAATGTTCCGCCTGCGAGTCGCAGGCGCCGCCGAGCACCTCCTTAACAAAGATTTGCCGTCCTCCCGTTGTGGCGAACACCCAAAGAAGCACGCTCAACAGCAAAGCGAGCGGCAGAAGCCGGGGAGCCGCGGGAGAACTCAGGGGAAGCTGATTACTTTCTGAAATCCAGCGCGCCCTTTTTGAGCGCGTAAGCGTAGCCGACCATCAGGATCGTGATGAAACTTAGCATGCTCCAGAAAATGATGCTGCCTTGTTTGATCGCGTCCCGATACACGACCGCCCATGGATACATGAACACGATCTCGATATCGAACAGGATAAAAAGCATCGCCACGAGATAGAATTTGACGCTGAAGCGCGGCTGCCGTTCCCCCTGCGGGATCATCCCGCATTCATACGCCGTATCTTTGGCTCGGGTACGTTTTCCGCTCTTGCCTACCAACACGCTGACGAGCAGAGCGGAGACGGCAAACAGCATCGCGACGAGGATTTGCAGGAGAATCGGCAAATATTCGCGCAGCATCCGGGAATCTGGACTGAGGCCAATGCGTTGTGAGAGGTCGGCTTATCTTACGCCGGCGAGATGACCATTCTGCTGGGCAATCGCACTGGCCAAAGCCGCTGGCAAACCCTTGTATTTCTTGCCATTCTTCTTGACCGCGCCCCGCGCCACGAGATTCTGTAATTTCTCGTAAGCACGCAGCCGGAGCATTTCTTCGCCGCCGCTTGCAGCATTCCGGGCCCGAAGATTCTCGTGCACAATGTCGAAAAGCTGCATAAACTCAAAAGAAGAGCGCCGGGAGAGGACAGCAACCAGCTCCTCAGTTACCAGGTCAGGAACACGACGGGAGAATGCATTTTTCTTTAGAATAGCCATAGGGCGAAAAAGATAACACGTTTTTCACAAACTGCAGCAGTTTTCTTCGCCGTTTCTGAGGGGCAGTAACGAAGAGTGTCGAAATGGCGCGGCAGTAT
>CATPBS010000364.1 GCA_955652715.1 uncultured Candidatus Udaeobacter sp. | reverse complement strand
CTGTTGGATGCGCACGTCCACCGCGCCGGGCACCGTCTCCGCGTGGCGCTTAATTTTCTCGGCAATCTCGTGCGCAACTTCCAGTTTGTTTCCTTCCACCTGAATATTGATCGGCGCCGACAAGCCGCCGTTGAGCGCCGCGCTCAGCATCCCGCCGGTGTCGAAGCTGAACTCGATCCCGGGAAATTGTTGCGGCAGTTTTTTGCGCAGTTCATCGACGTAGGAAAAACTCGAGCGCGCGTGATCCTGGGCGAGCTGGACAAGAATGAACGCGTCCTGCGGCCCGGAGTTCGGCGTGTAAGCAGCCGGCCAATCCAGCAAGATTCCAATGTTTGAAATGATCATCTTGCGCTCCTTCTCCGGAATTACGGCGTCGATTGCGTTTTCGATTTGCGCGATCAGCTCCTCCGTCTTTTCCACGCGCAGCCCGGTCGTCGCGCGCACTTTGACCATGAACTGTCCCGCGTCGGTCTGCGGAAAAAGCTCTGTGCCGATCAACGCGAAGATCGACATCGACAAAATAAACAACGCGGCGGTCGCTGCGAGCACACTGCGGTGGGATTGCAAAACGCGATCAAGCGCGCGGGTGTAGCGGGCGCGCACGCGTTCGAACCAAGAAATCGGCAAGTGGAGCCCTTGCCCCACAATCTTGTGTGCGCGGAAAAATCTCGCGGCGGAGACCGGCACAAATGTCGACGCGAGCAGGCGGCTGGTCCAAATCGCGAAGATCACTGCCATGGCCAGCGGCGCGAACAAAAATTTGCCGATCCCACCGATAAAGACGATCGGGAAAAACACGACGCTGATCGTGATCGTGACAATCGTGAGTGGCCGCATCACTTCGCTCGCGCCAATGAGCGCGGCTTCGCGCGGCGACGCGCCCAACTCCAAGTGCCGCGCGGTGTTTTCCAAAACGACAATCGATTCGTCGATGAGCAAACCGATGACGACGGCGATGCCGCCCAACGTCATAGCGTTGAGCGTCTGCCGCGTGAAATACAAACCGATGAGCGCGCCGAGCACTGCCAGCGGCAACGCGATGAGCACGATGCCGGTCGGGCGTACGCTGCCGAGAAAAATGAACACCATCGCCGCCGCGAGGAGAAAACCGAGCGCAGCTTCCTGGACGAGATTGCGGATCGCCTGGCGCACGTAAACCGATTGGTCCATCACCACGTCAAGATTGATTCCCTTGATCCGTTCGAGAATTGGTTTGAGCTGCGCTTTGATGCCTTCGACCACTGCGATTGTGTTCGCGCCCGGCTGCCGGTAGATGGGGATGTAAACCTGCCGTTTGCCCTGCACCCGCACGATGTTCGTTTGGATCTGATGCGAGTCTTCAACCTTTGCGACGTCGCGGATGTATGTTGGCGGACCGTTGCCGACGCGCAGCGGCAAATCGTTGAGCTGCGCGACAGCCGGCACCATGCCGTTGGTGTTGATCTGGTAATCGAGCGCGCCAAACTTGGCATTGCCCGTCGGAATCATGACGTTGAAATCGCGGACGGCGTTGATGACGTCGAGCGGTGACATGCCGCGCGCCTGCGCCTTTAGTGGATCGACATAGGCGAGAATGCGTCGGAGCCGTCCACCATAAACCGCGGGCGCGATCACGCCGGTGATCGCTTGCAAACGGTTCCGCAAATCGAAGTAAGCAACGTCGTAAAGTTTCGTTTCATCGAACTGCGGACTCGACACGCTGATTAAACAAAGTGGAATCGACGCGGTTGGATCGAACGGCATCACCATCGGCGGAATCGTGCCGGGCGGGAGATAAAACAGATCGCTCATGGCCAGCGACGTAACCTGCGACATCGCCGTGTTTGGATCGATGTCCTCGCGAAAGAAATCTTTGACCACGCTGACGCCGATCATTGCCTTTGCCTCCTGTCGCGCGATGCCGTTCGACTGCCCGGTCCAGCGTTCCAGCCGGGTCATGATGTCCTTTTCCATCACTTCCGCCGGCATGCCCGGATAAAACGTCACGATCTGCACCGCCGGCGTCTTGAACGTCGGCAAAATGTCTGTAGGCAATTTGAAGATCGCCGTCAGCCCGACCACCAGAATGGCCAACGCGAGGACAATAACGGCATGCGGATTTTTGAGCGCAGCTTTAACCATCGGCTCTTGCCCAAATAAAGCCGTGGCGACCGCCGTTTATTACAAAAGAATTGCTTCGGCTTTAACCATCGGCCTGTGACATTGACGCAACGCTTGAAGGACCTGCACGCGCCCGATTCAGCAGCATGAAACAAAGCGGCGTCGGCCGCGAAAGCCTTCGGCGCGACCAAGCGCCCCGCTCCTTGACCGAGCCGAAGAACGTTTGCATCGCAAAGCAGATTTCTTTTTTATGAGATCAGAGCAGCGTTTTGAATTCGTGTGCCGCGGACTGTAATTTTCAGCGCAGCCCGCGATCACGAAGCGAATGGCACGCTTGTCCATCTTGCGCTAAACGTGACGGTGTGAGCCGGCTCTACTTCGGCGCGCAGCCGGACCCTCCATTAATGTCCGCACGCGGAGTTTTTTCGCGCGTTTTCCTTGTGCAAGTTTTGGCGTCAGTCGTCTGTGCCTGGTCGGCCATAGCCCAGGAGGCGGTCACTCACAACGTTGTCGTACAGGCTGAAGCCGAAGAGCTGCCAAGCGCCTACGGCGCCCCGCCCGATCTATCACATGGCCGCATCTCTACGCTCACAAAGTCGTATGTGCTTTCGCCTTTCAGCTTCGAATTTGAAGCTGGGTATGAGGGCGCCGTCTTTCGTCACGGCCTGCCGAGCCAGCTTTTCCGGCAGGAGATCGAAATGGGGCTGCCTGCGCGTGTCACCGTTGGCATACAAAACCAGATTGAGCACTTCGCCGGAGAGACTCGCGACCGCAGCTTCACTCTCGAAGCGCGCTACGCGCTTGCTAATTGGAACAAGCTGCCGCTCAACCCCGCTATCTCCGCTGGGTATCGGTTTGGCCTCAGCAACGCATTGCCCGATTCGGGAGAGCTTGCGCTCCTGATCTCGCACGATTTTCCTCACCTTATCGAGTGGGCGATGAACATCTTCGTGGATCGCGAGTTTGGCGGCCGACAATCAACCAGCGCAGGTTTCGCGCAGAGCGTCGAAGTCCCCGTCCTTTTACCGGAAGAAAAACTCGAGGTCGGACTGGAAATGCAATACCGCAGCTGCGGTGAGGCACCCGGGCGTAAGGGCACAACAAAAGGTTTGGCCATCGGGCCCACATTAGCATGGCGCCCGACGAAGAACGCGCGCTTTGATCTCTCGCCGCTCATCGGAACTAGTGATCACACACCTGCGGTGGAAGTGTTCGGGCTGTTTTCGTTCTCCTTCGGCGGACCCACCGCTGGCGAGGTAGAAACGCCCGCGTCCGCGCGCAGCCACTGAACCCATGTCTTCTCACCCGTCAACCGGTGTCGAACGCAAGATCGAGCACACGTTCTTCCTGCTTAGCGTTTGGAGCAAAGGGATCGCCGGCCTACTCGAGACAATCGGTGGGCTGCTCTTACTGTTTATTCCTCACACAGGACTGAACGCGCTTGTCGTCTTTCTGACCGCCCCCGAACTGGCGGAAGATCCAACCGACCGCGTTGCAATCCTCCTCCAGCGCATGATTCATGACCTTACCGCAGATACGAAATTATTCGCCAGCGGATATCTAATCGTTCATGGCATCATCAAAGTTTTCCTCGTCGCAGGGCTGCTAAGGCGCCGACTCTGGTCATATCCGGTTTCGCTTTGGTTCCTCGCCGGCTTCATCGCTTATCAAGCATACCGTTTCTTTTTCACTCACTCGCTCTGGATGATCGCGCTAAGTATTGTCGATCTAATCGTCGCGTTCTTAATCTGGCGTGAGTACCAGGCCCGCAAGCAAGCCTTCGCCTGACGCACCGAGCCGGCACCCGCCGGCGCCAGCCAATATCGGACCAAGGTGAAAGCCAGTATGGCAGGCGATCCGATGGCCAAGATTTCCTAGGAAGGTCCGCGGCAAAGCAACGAGACAAGTTTTAGCCTCACCGCGAAAATGCGCTGATACTGCATTCGATCGCGCCAATGCCTAACCGAAATCGAGACAGCCGCCACGCTGATCTCGGCTAGACATTCGGCGAGCACGGCGCCGACCACCGCCTTAACCATCGGCGCGGCGCAGCGTTTTCAATAAATCCTCGAGCACCGGTCGCGGCCTGTCGCCGACTATGCAAACGACATGATCATCGATAAAACGCGCCGCGAATTGATAACGGCCCGAGCGGCTGCAGGCGATTGGATCGCCGGATTCCAGCTTCCGCTTCGTTTGCGGAAAATGATCGAGCTCGCTTTTTCTAAAGACGATCAGCGACACCGGTGTCTCAGCGCAGTGACCGAGGATCAGCGCGACCGGAACGCCTCCGACGTGGCACAACCGCGCGCCGCTGGAAGTGAACCCCGGCTCCGAAGGCCGGTAATCAAAAGCCGCCGTGTCGAGCCGGCCGCCGAATTGTTGCGCAATCTTGGTCGGCACCGCGCCGCTGAACTCCGGCGTGGTGATTTGATGAACATAAGCGCTGTGGCATTCCTCCACTGCGTTCGCAAGATCGAGAGGCCTCGATCTCGCGACGAGAACGGTGCCCGCAGCAATGACAAGCGACGCTGCCAACGCAAGTGGCCAAAGTATTTTGACCTTCGCAAACGGCCGCGGCGCGATCAATGCTTCGATCTTTTTCCAAAAGGGGCGCGTCAACTGGCCGTGTCGCAAAAATCGACCGAGCCGCTCGTCGAATTTTTTCTCTGCCTGAAACAAACCTGCACATTCCGCGCAGGATTCGAGATGCTGTTCGACTTCAAAACTCTGTTTGGCGTCCAGCTCGGAATCGAGATAGAGGCGCACAAATTTTCTGACTTCCCCGCACTTCATAAGCATGATCTCCTTCGCGCCCGCAAAATGGCATCGCGCATTTTTTGACGCGCGCGTGAAAGATTTCCCATCACGCTGCCTAGCGGAACGCCGAGGCACTCGCTGATTTCGCGATAACGCAACTCGCCGATCGCGCGCATGAGCAGGACAGCGCGCTCGGAGTCGTTCAAGCTTTGCAAGGCTACGAGCAGCTCTTCATCCAGCGCGTCGGACAGCGTTTCCCATGAGATTGGCGCATCAGCGGTGAAGTCGAGGCCGGCGAATTCTTCTATCTCCTCAGGCTCGATAGCGATCTCGAACTCGGCAATGCGACCGCGCTTGCGGTTCGCGGCAAAAATTTCGTTCGTCAGAATCTTGAACATCCAGGCGCGAAAGCTCGCGTCATCGTGATAGCGATCGAAGGCGCGAAAAGCGCGCAGCACCGCGTTTTGCAACGCGTCTTCGCAATCGCGCCGATCAAACACCATGCGCCGCGAATAGTTTTCGAGATCGCGCTCGATCGGCCTGAGCAGACTTAAAAATCGATCTCTTTGTTCCTCGCGATCCATCGCCGTAGATGTCGATCTTAGTAAAGTAAAGTCGCGGCCCCAGCGGTTTATTACAAATCACTCGGCAGGCGGAGGCACCTGTTCGCCCAGGCAGCCGGGAACGAGCTGTGGTCCGCGCGGCAAAGTTTACTGAATCGTCACTTTTTCGTCATACGCCTGTAACAATCGGTCCTTAGCCTCCACCGCGTTTACTGGAAACAAGTCCCCCCTCGAACAGCCAAAACCATCACAACAAAGGAGAAACGAATGTTCACCAAAAAAGTCGTCTTACGAGCAGCAGGCGCCAGCCTGGCTGTAGTTCTTTCACTAGCGGCGCAGCCGCTCAGAGCTCAGGCGTCATCCGATGCCGAGCGACTCAAGAAACTCGAGCGCGCGGTGGAGTTATTGGAAAAGCAAAACGCCGAGCTGCAAGGGGAGGTCAACAGCTTGAAATCTAAGGAGGCTGCTTATCCGCCCGACGGGAAATTCAAAACAAAGGTGACTTACGATGGAAAAACGTACGTCGAGAAAGCTGTCGTCGAAGAAAAACCGCCGGTCTACGTGCAGCAGCGTGGACCGGAATTGAAACTGGTGCTGGGCGGATTCATCCAGATGAATTTCGAAGATGGAGATGTCTCGGCGTTCGAGGGCCGTTTTGGTCAGACCGCCTTAAAAGATCGGTTTCGTCTGCGCCGCGCACGAATCAATCTGACCGGCGATTTTGCCGAGCAATTCGATTTCAAGCTGGAAGGCGACTTTGAAAGCAGCGACGGACTTAATTCGAGCCGAACGGCGTTCGAGGCCACGGACATTTTTATCAACTGGCATCAATTCCCCTGGGCGCAGATCAAGGTGGGTCAGTGGAAAGCGCCGTTTGGTTTGGAGCAGCTGACTCCGGACACTTCGCTGTACACGATCGAACGAACTCTACCGACCGGCGCGATCACACCGGAGCGACAGATTGGCATTCAGCTCTGGGGAAAACCGTTCGCGACCATCTGGCCTGACGCAGCAGATCTGCTGACATACTATGCTGGCATTTTCAACGGAAACGGTCGGAACATCACTAATAACGACAACAACAATTTCATTTATTATGGTAGGCTGGAGACCAACATGTTCAAGGACAAT
>CATPBS010000363.1 GCA_955652715.1 uncultured Candidatus Udaeobacter sp. | reverse complement strand
TCGCAATAAACACGGTCCCGAAATAAATTCCGAGAATGATGCCTGCGTTCGCGAGTAGACCGCTCGAGCCCGTCACCACCACATTGGCCATCGCAGAGTCCAGAATGTCCTGCACTTTCGGGTCCGGCGGCATGAAGCTTTTCAAGAAGAGAAACATTCGATGCAATTTGGTCGGATCGGTACCGAAAAGACCCAGCAGATGCCAGAGAAACAGCGATCCGGGAGCCAACGCGAAAAGAAGGAGATACGCCATCTGCGCAGCCAGGCCGGTTGTGTTATCGGTCGCCGTTTCCCAAACCAGCCGGCGCAAAACGCGCCAGATGAATCCGAGATACTTCATCTCCGGCGCAGTTTACTTTGCCCCACGTAAATATCCATTAAACTCCGAATGCTTCCGCGAGTAAACTTCCGCCGCGTTGCCTCGGAGCGCGATTTTTTCAGAGTGCGCATTACGAAAAATGCGGCTTGATGAGTTGCGACACAACGGCCTGACAAACTGTGAAAAAAAGAATCCTGATTCTCACAGCCAGCTTCGGAGAGGGTCACAATAGCGCCGCGCGAGGAGTTCGCGATGGGCTCGCCCGTGTCGCCCCGGAGGCGGCAGAGGTTGAAATGCGTGATTTGTTTGCTGAAGCGTATGGGCCGGTCAATGAGCTGGTGCGAAGAAGCTATCTCGGGCTGATAAATTCCGCACCGCGCGCTTGGGGAGCTGTTTATCGATGGCTCGACCGCAAGCAGGATTTCGATAAGGAATTTTCTCGATTCTCCCGGCTAAAAGATCATTTCGCCGCATTGCTGGACCGATTTCAACCTGACGTCGTGATTTCCACTTTCCCGACGTATCCGAATGTGCTCCGACGCATTGAAGGAGAAAACCCTGACCGTTTTCGGGACTGTAAGAGTGTGGTGGTTGTCACGGATTCAATTACAATCAACGCAGCCTGGTACCGCTGCGCCGCCGATTATTTCCTCGTTGCGAACGAACAGAGCGCCTCCGTCTTGCGAGCAGTCGGAGTCGCCCCACAAAAAATTAAGGTGTTTGGATTTCCTGTAAGCCCGAAATTTTTTGACTTCGCGGGGTCGAACCGAGTGTTGCCTTCCAACAACTCCAAGCGTCGTGTCTTGTACATGATCAATGCCGCTACCCACGGCGCGCCTGATCTCGTACGGCGACTCGTGGACGTTGGCGTGGATCTGACCGTGACGATTGGCCGCGCTGATAACCTCCGGCCGGCGATCCAAGCGGCGGCAGACGGTCGCACGGCAAAGATCCTTGGCTGGACCGATGAACTTCCCCGCATGCTGTACGAGAGCCATGTACTCATTGGCAAAGCTGGAGGTGCGACAGTCCAGGAAACGATCGCCGCCGGCTGTCCGATGATCATTAATCACGTCGTGGCCGGTCAGGAGGAAGGCAACGCCCGGTTGATCGTCGAAACGAACTCAGGTGTGATCGCGCTTTCACCGGCGGAGGTGGTCACACAAGTTCAACGCGCGTTCGCCGATGACGCAAAACAATGGCGGAAGTGGGCCGTGAATATCAGCCGTTTGAGCAAACCACGGGCTGCGCTCGACATCGCAGAGTTCTTGCTGTCGATTTAATCAGCTGGCTTATTGCTTCAACAGCCCAACGCGCTGATTACCGATATTTGGGTCACCGTCCTAGCGATTGAAGCTTGATTAGGTGTGCGTAATGACCACCCTTCCAGAGTCAGAGACCTAACCGTAATGCCATGTTGACCGAAGCGACGTTTCGCCGATGCAGTCGGGTCGCTGTTGCGTTACTCCTGACAGCGTGGTGCCCCCGCGGCACTAGCACTCAGTCGAACGCGTTACCACATTGTCCGCCGCAGTATTCCTTCGCATATGCCGATCCTGCGCATGGCTTTCGTATTTGTCTACCGGCTGGAATCAAACGCGGTGTCGCGGATTATCCGAAAGATTCAACCCAGTTTACCGGCTTTGCTGTTCTAGCGAAAACGAACCTCGAAGACAAAAGCTTAATCATTGTTCGGGGCGATTACGACTTGCTGAAAAGCGCAGAAGACTTTGGTCATTTCACCGCAGGCACTGTGACTTTCGAACGCACTAAATTCGAAGAAGGCAGCGCCGGACATTTAACGCTGCACATCATTTACACCTGGAAGAGCAAAGAACTTCACTTCGACTTCGAACATCGCTCGGTGAACATCTACAACTTCGATCCTCCACAGCGACCAGCCCAATACAATCGCGCTGCCCAGATCAAGATCACCGAGCAGATCATGAGCACGTTTCGAAAAATTGTAGGGCGTTTGACTCGTTCGCTCCCGCTGTCTCCCCATATGGGTGCACCGTCCATGTCGCTCGCGTCCCCGCGGCTCCATTCTGTGAACTCCGAAAGCTTTCGGAGCTGACAGATTCCCTGTACCTAACGCGCCTTTCAACTCACCAAGATAATCTCGTTCCCGCAGGCAAACGTTCCCACAACTTCCAATTCCGGCGAGAGAACGACGAAATCCGCGTCCGCGCCGACGACCATACGGCCCTTGGTTTCGAGGCCAACCGCGCTTGCGGGATTTTCCGTCGCCATCATGACCGCTTCATGCAGCGGAACATTGATCTTGTTCACCATCGTTCGGATGAGGTCGATCATGCGCGAGGCGCTTCCGGCGAGCGCAGAGCGGTCACTAAGCAAGCAGACGCCGTGCTCCACAATGCAACTGTTCCCGAAAAGTGAAAACTGCGACCCATCGGGCAGTCCGGCCCCCGCAGTTGCGTCGGTTACGAGACAGATTCCGCCCGGGCCTTTGGCCCGATACAACATTTTCATTAACGTCGGCGAAACGTGATGACCGTCCGCGATGAGTTCGCAACTGATTTGCGGCTCGCTTAACGCAAACTCAAGCAAACCGCCGATACGATAGACCCCGCGACGGCGCGCGGAAGACATGCAATTGAACGTGTGCGTTACACTGCGCATGCCATGATCGAACGCGACGCTCGCGTCTTCGTCCCAAGCATCGCTATGGCCCCCGCTTACGCTGATTCCATGCGTGTAAAAGTTTTCGATCGCCTGGAGCGCTCGCGGCAGTTCTGGCGCGAGCGTGACGCGTTTGATCACATCCGCGTGCTCGAGCAACTGCTGTACACGAGCTGGTGGCGGGTCCTGAATGAATTCCGCGCATTGCGCGCCGCGTTTCGCTTTTGAGATGAACGGGCCTTCTACGTGAACGCCCACAATCGCGCTGATCGAAGACCGACAGTCTCGAACCGCGCCTAAAACGTCAACAAGCTTGTCGATCGGCGCTGTCGTTGTTGTGAGCAATAGCGTCGTCGTGCCGCCGCTCGCATGAAAATTGCAAATGGCGCGAAACGCTTCCCCCGATGCTTCCATCGTGTCCCGGCCGAGTGCGCCGTGCACATGAAGATCAATGAATCCGGGCGCGAGATAATTTCCGGAAAGATCAATAATTTCTTCCCCGCGCGCTTGCGTTTGCTCACGAATTCCGACGATTTTTCCATCGCGAGCGACGACTGCAAGCCCGTCGTGAACTCCATCGGGAAAAATCAGGCGCGCATTCGTAAAAATCATTTTCGCCCAACGCTCAGCCTTGAATGCTCAACCTTCAATGCCAAAGGAAGGCAATGGGCGTGCGGCGCTGGTGGGAATGTGAGCTGATCAATCCGGTGTTGATATTTCGCGGGCGAACAACCGTCCCAGCAAGTCAGGTTTCCACCGCTCCCATCGAAGCCTGGTAGGGCTGGGGCTCAGCGCATGATTGGATCTCATCTCCTACTCACCCTCCTATTCTTATTCCTACTCCTGCTCTTGCCTTCCTCCTTCTGTGGTTTCTCAGCCCGATAGCTTGCTGGCTCTTCGAAGACCCGCACATCGGAATTTGCGCGGATCAGTCCAAACAGCATCGAAACGATTTTCACGAGCATCGCTTTGCCTGCCTGGACTTCGGCCGTACTGACGAATCTCTTGGCCACCATTACATCGAGGCACGCGGCTGACTCCAATGCGGAACCACGCGCGTTATCGAAGAATCGGCAGCGATCCGGCGAAGTGAATTTTCCGTTTCCTTCTGCAATGTTCAATGGAACCGAGGTCGAGGCGCGATCGAGTTGATTGCGAACCGATGCACTCCCCGGCAGTGCCCCCAAAACAGGGATCGTCCATGTGATGAACTCAAGGGAGGCTTGGTAAACTTCGAGCTTTTCGTGATCCACGGACGTGTGCATTTGAAGAGAAGAAGGATTAAGAATACGAATACGAGTAAGATTAAAATTCACTCGCCAGTGGGTCACGTCTCATTTCCTATTCCTATTCTTACTCCTGCCCCTTCCTTTCTCACCCCTACGGGCTGAGCAGCGTTCCGTACCAGCGCAGAAAAATGTCGCCAAAAAACATCCACGTCACTGCGCCAAACGCCAGATAAGGTCCAAAGGGCAGTTTAGCTGACCAAACGCGTCTTCCCATCACGAGCGTGATCAATCCGACGATCGAACCGAGAAGCGATCCGGCGAAAAGGCTAAACAGTACCGCGCGCCACCCCAGAAACGCGCCAATCGCAGCCAGGAATTTTAAGTCGCCGCGCCCCATTGCCTCTCGCGGAATCACCAGTTCACGAGTTACGCCGGCGATCTGCGTCACATCGTCAAGCATCATCACATGGCCCTCGGCCGTGACGCGATCGTAGCGAAAGTCCAGCGTTATATCCCCATGTGTGTGGTGATCGATCCTGACCTCGTCGCACTGGAGCAACAGCCGATCTTTTTCGCGCGCAAAATAATCGCTCCACAGACCCTCTTCAGTGCCTACCACGAAATCAGCGTCATCCCCGCGTTTTGTCCACGTGAACGGCGTCGGCGCATCGAATCGAATCCGTTTTCTCCCAAAAGCGATTTTGCCCGCTTCCAAGACAATCAAAAGAATGACATAACCGAGGGCGGCCGCGAGCACAGCGCGAAGGCAGGCCGCGAGCCGCGAATCGGTTCCCATCAAAGCTGGGACCGTCGCACTGCAAACGGCGCCCGCGATTACTCCGCCGATCGTTACCCGGTCTGGAATAATGAAATGCTCAAAATCGATAAACGTTCCGATGATGAGGAAGGAAACAAAAATCCAGTACGCGATCGCCACCTGCCACGGGAAGCGTTCCCAGATTGCGAGAAAAAGAAGCGTGGTAACCAGCTCGACGGCGAAATACCGAAAAGAAATTTTGGCGCCGCAGTTTGCGCAACGACCGCGAAGCACGATCCAGCTGATCAACGGCAGATTCTGATGCCATGGAATCGGTTGCTTGCAGTTCGGGCAAAAAGACCGGCGGGGCCGGTTGATCGAAAGATCAACAGGCCAGCGGTAAATGCAGACGTTCAAAAAGGAGCCGACCGCAGCGCCAAACACAAGCGCGAACGCGCCGAAGAGAAACTCGTACGTCGGGTGGTGCACGCGATCAGCTTGCGAACGATTTCGAGCGTCGGCGCTCCATGAGCCAAGCAATCCAGATGCAGCTTTCGTAAAGCAGACACATCGGCAGCGCCATTGCAATCAGTGTCAGGATGTCTGGCGTCGGTGTGATGATGGTCGCCAGGATAAAGATCAGCACCAGTGCGTACGGCCGGGTGCGTGCCATGAATCTGTATGTGATCAATCCGAATCGGACCAGCGCCAGAACTACCACCGGCAATTCGAACGCAAGACCGAAGCCGAGGGTGAATCTCGTCACGAAAGAATAGTACTGTTGTACGGTCCAGGTGGGCGCCCAGCCCAGCGACTCGGTGTCGCGAAAGAAAAAGAGAATCGTTTTGGGCAGCAGCCAAAGATAACAAACGAACACACCAAGAAGGAATAGCGCGAAGCTGACTCCGATCGCCGGAAATAAAAAGCGTTTCTCCACTTCGGTGAGCGCAGGCAAGACAAATTCCGCCAAGAAATACAGCAGCACCGGGAAGGAGAGAACGATGCCGGCGTAAAACGCCAAATGAAACGAAATCACGATTGAATCAGTGATGCCGAGCGCCTTGAGCGTTCCAATTTGTGAACCGACATCGCGGAGCGGTGCTTGCAGGAATCGCACGAGAGACGAGCGAAACGCGAAGCAAACAATCATTGCGACTCCGAGCGTGATCGCCATCTTCACAATGGTCCACCGCAAGTCTTCGAGATGCTCGAGAAACGGTTTGGAAGTTTCGCTCTCCGGCAGATCGCGAAATTTAAAGATGTCTCGCAGCGCCATTGGATCGACGAGTCAACGTGGCCTGAACGACAGAAGACCGCGCGCCGCGAGCGTGGCGCAAATGCCCAAGGTATTGGCGTCGCGAATTTCGTTCTCTGCGATCATGCGGCGAATTTCCTCCACTGTAAATTCGCGGCAATCGAGAATCGACTCTCCTTCGTCTCGCGCCGGGGCCTCCTTACACGGATGAACCGGGCGCGCTAGAAAGAAGTAGCCACGCTCATCCGTGAATCCCGGCGATGAAAAATAATGGCCGAGCGGAATGAGCTCGCCGTCTCTGGCAAGCTCGTAGCCGGCCTCTTCGCGAAGTTCGCGCAATGCGACTTGCTCAATTGTCTCCGCTGGGTGCCCGACCCCGGCTACAGGATCGTCGATCTGGCCCGAGGGCATTTCCCAGATGGCTTCGCGGATCGGAATGCGTTCCTGGCGAATGAGAACAATTTTACCGTCGCCCGTCATCGGCGCGATGATGACAGCCGCTTTGCGATGCACAGTTGTCCACGTGGCCGGTTGGCTTCGCAATGGCGTTCGGACGTGATCGGTCACGACTTCGAGATGCGCATTGGCAAAGTGCAGCTCGCTCGAGATGGTTTGCCACGCGTGCTCCTTCATGCGGAAAGATTATGAACCTGGGCTGGAAAAGCGAATGCTTAGGTGGAAGCGGCTCACCCGAACCGCCCGCTGGCAATTGAGTCAATCGCCCTCGTGCCCCGGATTTTTGAATTCCCTTCCCACTCAGTCCCCTGTATGCCGAGCGTCATTCCAAAACCGGATCGCTGGCTGCGATAGATCATGTTCATAGCTGAGCGCACTAAGGCTTGCCACGTCCAACATCAAAAATTTCCCAGCAACCGGCTCGAGTCCGAGCCAGCGGGCGGCGAACACGCGCAGGAAATGTCCGCTGGAAAAAATCAACACATTGCCTTTGATGGCGCGCACCCGGCTGACAACGTGATCGGCTCGGGCGCCAATCTGCTCCGGCGATTCTCCGTTGGGGCAACCGTCGCGGAACAGTTGCCAGTCGGGTCGCTTCGCATGAATCTCCGCGGTTCGAACGCCTTCATAATCGCCGTAGTTCCACTCGACCAGATCGGGATCGACTTCGGCTGCGGCGCCGAACCCGGCTAGTTCACAGGTTCGAACGGCACGTTGCAACGGGCTGGTCAAAACCTTGGCGAAAACTAATCCGGCTAGGCGCTTCCCAAGTCGTAGGGCATTGCGTTCGCCGCGCTCGGTCAGAGGCAAATCGGTGAGTCCCGTATGCTGACCTGTGACGCTCCAGGCAGTCTCCCCGTGGCGCGCTAAATAGATTACAGGAAGAATTTCGGACGCCATGACTGGTCTGCTGATCGGCCACTTCGAGTTGTTTTCATAAAATGTTCACTTGCCAATTGCGGTCTTCCCGACGCTGATCGCGCTCCCAAAAGAATGTAAAGGCGAGCACTGAGCCCTGCGGCCATTCTGCGGTCGGAAAGTCCGCGAACCAGAGATTCAGGTCGCTCTGATGAGTAGTGTCCAACTGCTCACTACGCATCCAGTCATTCGTTGACCAAACGATCCTTGCAGCCGCGGCAAGGATAATCCGCAGAATTTTTCCACGAGGTACACGGCGGAGGGGATGGCGAAGAGACCAAATCTCGTACCGGCTTTGCACCGGATTCGACACATAACGTTGGAACGCCGCTTCGACGCGATCAAAGCAGACGCCCTCGTGAATGCTGCGCACGAGCGAAATATATTCAGCGTGCGACCAGCAAAGCGGCATTGCGGCGCCGGTTGGGCAACCGCGTTTCATACGGCCACCCGGCAAGTCAGCTCCGTCCCATAATTGTTCGGTGATCATGCCACCCTGGTTCGCAAAATTTTCTATCGACGCGATGAAGGGTTTTGGATCCCGCCCGGCAGCCAGTTCGTAATGGCCGCGTTCTCCTGTCAAGATCGGCCAGCAACGGCCTACGCCAGTTCCATCGAAAGCGCTACCGTCATCCTTCTGGCCGTAGCCATCATGATTGTAACGACGCCACCCGGGGCCTTCCGGCAGATCATGTTTGAGCACGCGATCGATCACTTCGATTGAATCGCGCACGATCGGATCGTTTGGATCGCGAATGCCGAATCGCACCAGATGGAGAAAATCGCCGCCCACTATATTTCGCGCCGCGTGAAATCCCCCGCCGTTGGCGAGCTGAATCATTGTCGTGTTTGGATCGGCGTGAGGATCCGGCGCGCCGGGGTCAGTCGGATTAATGCGGATATAATGACGAGGAAACCCTTCGACTAACTCGCCCTGAGTTGTAACCATCCATTCTTCGAGATGCGCTGTCACCCAGTCGGCATACGCGAAGATAAAATCTACAACATCCGTTTTGCCGTATTCCTTAGCCCATTCGGCCGCGCAGACGAGAGCCGCAACGACTACTGCGAGTGTCGAAGGTGAGTAGCCGGCGTTTTCCTCCCATCGTTCCTGGGCTGTGACTGGACCCTGGAGGATCAAATGTGACGCGGCACGCACAATCATCACGCGGGGATTGAACAAACCGAGCGAGTCGTGTTTGTGCAAACGCCACGCAAGCAATATTGGCAATGCAACCTGGTCCAGCTGTAGCCCAGACCAATACGCAGCGCCGTCGATCCAGCTATTTTGTGGAAAAGTGCCGTCCGCTCGCTGAATGGCAGCCAACCAAATTAAAGCGCGTACCGGTGTGCCGGTCTGCCCTGTGGCGAGAAGTGCAGTCGCACTTTGCACGAGGTCTCGTGTCCAGACGAGATGATAACCACCGAGATCGTTGTCGCCCTTGGTTTCGCCCCAGGGAATACTCAGCGAAGCGACAAGAGCTCCTTGAAAGACTTTGTCTTCATGCGTCAACAACACGCAGCGGCTCAGCCGGTACATCCCACCGTGATCGGATGTGTCACGGCTGAAGTCGAAGTTGGGATTGACGACCGCGCGTTGCCACTGGCGAACATATGCCTGGCGATGTAACTCAAATGGGTCCACCATCGACTGGAACAACTTGATGGCCGTGCTCTGGTAGCTGCGGCCAAATGCGATGGCGATTGTGAATTCGCCGTTACCGGGGAGATCGATTTCACCGGTCAGCGCGATGTTGCCTCTCTCGGCGGTGCGGAATTCCCAATCCATTTTGAAATTGTTCATCAGGTCCTGCCAACCATCGCTGAAGCCGACATAGCCAACAGATCGGCGAGAAAAACCGGAGCTACATGCGATGATCAGGTGAACGTCTTCCCGCTTGGCGTGCATGAGTTCGGCAGCGCCGATTTCAGAACACCACGCGGAGTTGCCCGCACCATACCCGGCTATGTGAGGTGCCAGCAACGCATAGAGCCGCAACTTGCCGCGCAGCGATTCGTCTAACACCTCGACCTTGGTGTGCACGAGCAAGACCGACCGATGTGGATCGGTGAGCACATATTTTACCAGGCGATAGCGGCCGCTCGGTTCGGAGTTCGTTAGGCGATAAAAAACGCAATCGCGCTCCGGGTATTCGACGAGATGATCCAGGTCCCGCTTTTCCTCGTGGCAAAATGTTTCTCCGTCGCTGATGAGAAACTCGAAGTCGCGCATGTTGGGTTGATCAATATGCGGATAGTAAATCTCGTTGACGATTCCGTGACTGAGGGTGAACCAGACCCGGCAACTAGTGTGGTAAGCTGTGCCGACGCCTTCTTTCGCACTCGAAGTCCAGCGTGGCTCGATCCCAGGCGCGCCAAACGCCACTGAATTGTCAGGCGGATTCATCTGTGAGTTCCAGATTCGAGTGCCATCGCTTAATCTGCGCCGCAATGTTCTTTGGTGACGGCGCACCAGTCGCGGTTCGCTTCGCCAGGGCGCTGCTAACGTTGAAAATCTTCGCAACCTCACGATCGAGGAGAGGCGAAAATTTTTTGAGTTCAGCAAGCGGAACCTGGTTGAGCGGAATTTGATTCGCTGCGGACTGCGCGACGATGTTCCCCACGATTGCGTGTGCCTTGCGAAAGGGCGTTCCTTTTTTCACCAGATACTCTGCCAGATCGGTCGCGAGGAGATTCGGATCACTCGCGGCCGCTTGCATGCGTTCGTGATAAATTTTTAATTCCGGCAGCATCGCGGCGAAAACTTCGAGGGCCGAGCGAACCGTATCGACCGAATCAAAAAGCGCGTGCTTATCTTCCTGCATGTCACGATTGTAAGAGGAGGCAAGCCCTTTCATCGTTGTCATTATCGCCATCAAATTCCCGTAAAGCCGGCCTGTCTTGCCGCGAGTCAGCTCCGCCATGTCAGGATTCTTTTTCTGCGGCATCAAGCTTGAGCCTGTGGAAAACGCGTCGCTGAATTCCAGAAAACCGAATTCGCTCGTGCTCCAGATGATCAAGTCCTCGCTCAGACGAGAGAGGTGCAGGCCAATCGTCGCGAGACAAAAAATGAACTCGCACACGAAGTCGCGGTCGCTTACTGCGTCGATGCTGTTCTGACTCACGCGCGAAAAACCGAGGTCGCGCGCGATGCATTCGCGATCCAGAAGGATAGTTGATCCCGCGAGTGCGCCGGACCCAAGTGGAAGCACATCCGTGCGAGCCAGGCAATCCCGAAGGCGACTCGCGTCGCGTTGAAACGTCTCGATTTGCGCGAGCAAGTAATGCGAAAAAGTGACTGGCTGTGCACGCTGCAAGTGCGTGTAACCGGGCATCAAAACATCGACATGTTTTTCGGCGAGACCGAGAAGTGCCCTTTGCAAATGTCGTAGACGCGATAACACTTCAGCGATTTCAGCTTTGACGTAAAGCCGCAGATCGAGCGCAATTTGGTCGTTCCGGCTGCGCGCGGTATGCAGATTTGCACCTGCGGCGCCGATTCGATTTGTAAGCGCGGCTTCGATGTTCATGTGCACATCTTCGAGCGACGGATCCCATTCAAATTTGCCGGACACGATTTCTTTTTCGATCGCGCGCAATCCGTTCTCAATTTTTCGGCGGTCCTCTGCGGTGATGATCCCCGCGCGCGCGAGCGCTGCGGCGTGTGCGATCGATCCAGTGACATCGTAGCGATAAAGCCGCCAATCGAACGAAACAGATTCGCCGTAACGCTGCGCAATCTCAGCAGCGGGCTTGTTGAATCTTCCTTTACGGACCATCATCCGACGCGTGCAGTGCGCGTCACGCTTGCAGAGACATATTTTGCGTCCTGCAACGCAAACTTCCGTACTTCAACGGCCACTTTCTGAACCGGAAAGGTTTTCAACAAATGGGTTGCGAGCCGATCCGTAAGTGTCTCGATCAGGCTGACGGATTGATCGCGCACAAAAGTTCTCGTCTCTTCGGCGACCGCCGAATAATTCACTGTCTGGTCGATCTTGTCTTCCAGATCGCAAGCCTGCTGACCAGCCCAGAATGAAATGTTGACGGTTAACCGTTGCGGCTTGGAGCGCTCTTCTTCCGGCACTCCGATACGGGCGAAAACCTCAAGTTGCTCGATGTGAATTTCGTCGCAGAACTGATTTGGTTCATTAGCCATCCACCAACGTTAACGCAGCGCTGGTGAGGGCGACAATGTGTTTCGAACGCAGACCGGGCGATTGATGTCAATCGCGCCTATCTTGACGTTATGACCTGCGCGTTGACTTTGATCGGGCAATGAAAACGGTTTGGCGCGTTTTTGCTTATCTCAAGCGGTATCCATGGATGGCTGCCGGGATGTTGACTTGCGCGATCCTAAGCACACTGACGGTGATTGTTTTCCCGGCGACCACGAAATGGATCATCGACGATGTGGTGCGCGCGAATCGGCCGGACAAATTGCTGCCGTTGATCATGCTGGCGGCTGGCGCTTTTCTTGTTCAACACGGATTTAACGCGTTGCGCATCGTGCTCAACAACACATTCGAGCAAAGGGTGATCTTTGATTTGCGCAGCGATCTGTATTCGCACATTCAACTGCTGCCGTTGCGCTGGTTCGACAACCGCGCCACCGGTGACCTGATGACGCGCGTGATTGAGGACGTCAACTCGGTCGAGCGCGTGTTGATCGATGGGATCGAACAGGGCGTGGTTGCAGTCCTGCAAGTGGTGATCGTCATCAGCGTAATGTTTTATCTAAACGTCAAGCTGGCATTGCTCGCGCTGGTGCCATTTCCATTCCTTGTTGCCGGCGCGCTCACGTACACGCTGACGGCGCACCGGCGCTACCGCTTACAACGACGGGCCTCCTCTAACATGAACGCGCTGCTGCATGATAATCTCGCTGGCGTGCGGCAGATTAAAAGTTTCGTGCGCGAGCGGGAAGAGCACGCGCGCTTCAACCGTGTAAGCGATCAACTACGGCATGCGACGCTCGTGGTGATGCGGGTATGGGCAATTTACAGCCCATCAATGTCGATGTTTGAAGCAATGGGCGCGCTCTTCGTGATTGGGTTTGGCAGTCACGCGGTGCTGACAGGCACAATGCAGATCGGCGACCTGGTTGCGTTTCTGATGCTTACCGCGTTCCTCTACGATCCGGTGAGCCGCCTACATCAACTGAACCAACTTGTCCAAGCCGGACGCGCCGCTGGCGAACGCGTGTTTGAAATTCTTGACGAACCAGTGGAAACGGGCGCTCTAGGCGAAATCACCGATCACGAGGATAAGGCGCGAATTCTGGGAGATATTCGCTACGAAGACGTGAGCTTCAGCTACGTGGAAGGATTGCCGGCGCTCAGGCACGTTTCTTTTCATGCGCGCCCCGGAACGACTGTCGCGTTGGTGGGCGCAACCGGCGCCGGCAAATCGACCTTGGTAAATCTGCTGGTGCGCTTCTACGAATTCACCAGCGGACAAATCTACATCGATGGAAAACCGATTCGTGAATATGGACTGCGCACTTTGCGCGAAACAATTGGGGTTGTGACTCAGGAAAGTTTTCTCTTCAACGGATCAATTCGCGAAAATCTCTTGATGGGAAAACCGGACGCGACTGACACTGAATTGTGGCGCGCCGTGGATGCGGCGAATGCCCGACAATTTATCGAACGCTTGCCGGACGGATTGGAAAGCGTGGTGGGCGAGCGTGGGGTGAAATTGAGCGTGGGCGAGAAACAGCGCCTATCGATTGCACGGGCACTGCTGAAAGACCCGCCGATTTTAATTCTCGACGAAGCGACCGCGAGCGTGGACACGGCGACCGAGCGCCTGATTCAGGAAGCGCTCGACCGCTTGATGGCGAACCGCACATCCATTGTCATCGCGCATCGGCTTTCAACAATCGTGCACGCGGACCAAATTTTGGTGCTCGATCATGGCCGGATCATCGAGCGCGGCACGCACGATGAGTTACTCGCGCTCGGCGGAAAATACGCGCGGCTGTGCCGGCAAAGTTTGCTCGAAGCCTCCCCAGTGCGGGAGACAGAGCCGGCGGCGGAAATCGTTGGATCGGAATCGCTGGAGAAAGAGGAGCAATTGGCCGTCTAGGGAAATTCGGCTATCCAGCGGGGGTTGGCGTCGGCGTGGCAGATGTTGGAATCGAGATGGTTTGGCCGGCTTGCAATTTACGGCCGTCTTCGATGTGGTTCGCTTTTTGCAATTCATCCACGGTCACTTTGTACATCTTGGCAATGGAGGTGAGTGTCTCCCCGCGTGCGACGATGTGCGCGTTGCCTGCTAGAGGATGTGACGGAATTGCGGCTGGAACGGCAGGGTTTGGTGGTGGTGAGGGTGTATTTTCTCCGATCATGACCCCTGGCCGCATGTGTGAGACTTGTTCCTCTAGCTTGAGGATTTCCTGAGAAAGCGCATCAATTTTGGCGCTCTGTTCGTCCATTTTTTTTGCCAGCGCTTCGAGTTGGGCGGTGTCAGCCGATTTTGCGGCCTCCGGCGCGGGTGTCTGAGCAGAAGCAGTGCAAAACGCCAAACCCAATGCCGCACAAAAAATACGTGTCACCTTCATCGGGCCGAAACCTTGCCACTAGCAGATTTGTCTGGCAAGCATCCGTCTTCCGTTTGCATCTCGTGCGCACGCGGATGCGCGGCTTGCCTTTCCAATATTTGCTCTTAGATTTTTTTATGGCTGAGCGCATTCAGAAGCCGGTAGAGCCGGCTCCGTGGGGACCAAAACAAGGCGATGGCGGAGGGCCGCGCACGCCGGACGTTTCGAGACCGGACACGAAAGACCTCTTGAAGAAGATGCGCAAGGTCGATCCCAACCAATCCAAGCGCTATCGCCAGCGCACGGGTCAGTAATGGAACGCTCACCGGTGGCGCTCGACCAGAATTTTTCTGGCGCAGCCGGCGATTTCCCCGCGCTGCTGCGGCGCAAAGGCCTGTTGGCGTCGGCGGTCATTAATCCGATGC
>CATPBS010000362.1 GCA_955652715.1 uncultured Candidatus Udaeobacter sp. | reverse complement strand
GCGCACGAAGCCAAAACGCGCAATGATCAAAAGCTAATCGTGTGGGGAACTGGGAAACCGCGCCGCGAAGTTTTGCATGTGGACGATCTGGCCTCAGCATGTCTTTTACTTCTGGAGAAATACGACTCCCCGGAAATCATCAATGTCGGCTGCGGTGAGGATGTTTCGATTCGCGAGCTGGCGGAATTAATCTGCGCCGTAGTGGGTTTCCATGGTGAACTCGCCTGGGACACGAGTAAGCCGGATGGCACGCCGCGAAAGCTCTTGAATATTACTAAATTACGCGCCCTTCGCTGGAAGCCGGGGATCACGCTGCGGGAGGGGATCGCCCAAACGTACAATTGGTTTTTGAAAAATATCGGGGCCTAAATCGGAGTTGAATCGAGATCACGAGAAATTGGCTTGTGTATGTAACGCGATCTTGCCACTCGATGAGGACCAAGATTCTCTGAGTCAGAAGTTCACTGATGGGCGGGAGAAGTAATTGCGAGGATGATGATGAGCGAATTAGCAGAGTCTTAAGAACACAGAAAATAAAGACTGCATCCGAGTTTAAAGCAGTATCTTCTTACCTGGATAGCATTCCCACGAAGGGCGGATCAGCAGAGGGGACGAAGATCTTAACTGAACTGACGTCAAATTACTTAGCAGATCGAATACGTGCGACATGAAAAATTTGCGCATTGGCGTTGTTGGAGTTGGGCATATTGGGAGCAATCATGCGCGATTGTATGCGGAGACTCCGTCCGCTGAGTTCACCGCGGTGTACGATGTGGATCCGATCACGAACCGCACAATTGCGACCAAGTTCGGCGCTACAGCTGCCAAGTCGCTCGATGACTTCATTGGGATGGTTGACGCCGCTTCCGTGGCGACGCCCACCAATACGCACCACGCGATTGCGCGATCTCTCCTTACGAAGGGCAAACATGTCCTGGTCGAAAAGCCGATCACTGACAACACTGGGCACGCGTCTGAACTCGCAGAATTGGCCTCGCGCAACGGCCTGATCTTGCAGGTTGGCCACGTGGAACGTTTCAACCCAGTCTTGGACGCTCTTGAAAAACATCTGATCCATCCACGGTTCATCGAAGCGCATCGCCTCAGACCCTACTCGGAACGCGGTACGGATATCGGTGTCGTTCTCGATTTAATGATCCATGATCTGGAGGTCATTTTACATTTCGTCCGTTCGCCTCTGTGGAGTATTGATTCGGTAGGTGTGCCCGTGCTTAGCCGCAGCGAAGATATCGCCAACGTGCGACTGCACTTCGAAGATGGTTGCGTGGCAAATGTGACCGCGAGCCGCATCAGTCCCGAGCGAGTCCGCAAGATTCGCATTTTTCAGGAAGACGCTTATCTCTCGCTCGATTATCAAAATCAAAGCGGTGAAATCTACCGGCGCGTTGGAAAACAGATTTGGCGTGACAGAGTCAGCGTTGAACACGAAGAACCACTCAAGCTTCAACTCACTTCGTTCATCGAATGTGCAAGCACGGGACGCCAGCCGCGCGTTTCCGGTTCTCAGGCCACAGCGGCATTGGAGCTGGCAGTTAAAATCACGAAGCAAATCGCGGCGAGTGGGTAAGAGTTCGCTGATGCGTTCTGGCGACGAATGCTTTAGACACCGCCCAGTGGGCGGTTTCTTGAGGACTATCGGGCGAGAACAGGCCACCGGCTCGCGGTCACAACGAAAATCGGATCCGTGACGATCTACTTCGTCGCTGGCGAAGTGAGCGCCGACAATCACGGCGCCGCGTTGATGCGATCCCTCCGCGAGTTGGATCTCGGGCTTAAGTTCATTGGCCGGGGCGGTCCGGAAATGCAGGAGATCGCGGGCAAGCAATTCAAAAACTGGATTGGCGACGCCGCCGTCCTTGGGTTGTGGGAAGTGCTCAGGAAGTATGGTTATTTTCGAAAAGAATTTCGCGAAACACTCGCAGAAATTATGGAGAGCAAACCGGACGCAGTCGTGTTGATCGACTACCCGGGATTTAATTTGCGGCTTGCCCGCGCACTGCGAAGACAATCGCGACGACAAAAGGTAATTTATTATATCAGTCCGCAGGTGTGGGCTTGGAACCGTGGCCGGATCAAGAAGATGGCGCTCTCTCTCGATCTGGTGCTCTGCATTTTTCCGTTTGAATCCGATCTCTACAACGAATCAGGCCTGCGCGCGGTATTCGTCGGCCATCCGATGATTGAAAGATTGCAGGCCTGCAAACTCGATGTCGAGCGCGACCCGAATTTAATTGGGCTTTTCCCAGGCAGTCGTTTGCGTGAGGTGCGAAAAATTTTTCCGGTAATGATCGAAACAGCGCGCCTGCTTTTGGAAGCCAAGCCCACTCTGCGCTTTCAAGTTGCGGCCGCATCCGAGGAACTCGCTCGCGAAATGAGTCCGGCAACTGGTGCACTGGACCAATTGCAAAATCGACAGCGAATTCAAATTAGAGTTGGCGAAACGGCAACGCTAATGCAGCGAGCTTTTGCGGGGATCGTTGCCTCGGGAAGTGCCACCCTGGAGGCTGCCTATTTCCGGATGCCTTTTGTGCTGATTTACAAGGTGGCCTGGCCGACCTACCTCGCAGCGCGTCTGGTCGTAAACGTGAAGTATCTTGGCATGCCTAATTTGCTTGCAGGCAAAGAAGTGGTTCCGGAATTTATTCAGCACCGGGCAGAGCCGGGTGCCGTCGCCAAGGCCGTGCGGCTGTTAATGGAAAACGCACGCGCGCGCGCGCAGATGACTTCCGAATTTGATGCAATGATTACTAAATTGGGCGGCACCGGAGCTAGCGACAGAGCAGCACGAGCAATCATGGAAGAGTTGGGCATGGACTAGGTCGCTATCTGTAGCGACGCGCCCTCTAACGCCTCGCACGAATGAAACATTTCGGACCAACTTATGGCGAACAATGTACGGAAATAGCCCAGCGTTTTAACGCTGGGTTATAGCGAAGAGAAAAATTGAGTCCCTCAGGGACGAAAGAACCGTTCCGAGCCAGTGCGCATCAAAGACGTTGGAGCGGCAATGAGGACGATTTCTGCCGTCCCTCTTGGGACTTGTGACTAAATAACGTCTGGTTTCCCAGTGTTAAAACACTGGGCTATTTTCAAATTTCGGATCACAATTTAATGAGGCGGATCGCTTCTATAGAGCCGATCGCAGACCTGATCACACGATGAAGATTTGGGATATTTCACGAACGCTTTCCAACGATCTGGCAGAATGGCCCGGCGACGAGCCGTTTCATTATCGATTGACGACAGAGATCCCGAAAGGCCAGACCGTGAATCTTGGCGCCATCACGATGAGCGTGCACAACGGCACGCATGCCGATGCGCGATTCCACTTTGATCCAAAAGGGGAATCGATCGAAAAAGCGCCGCTCGACGTTTACCTGGGTCGCGCAACCGTGATCGATCTTGCCCAAAGTTTTTTTCAGTCAAAGGGAAAACACCTCATCACTACCGAAGATCTCCGCCCGCATGCCGAAGATATCGCGGCGACCTCGCGGCTTCTCGTAAAGACCGGTCGATGGAGTGACTCCACAGTTTTTCCAGATCAAATTCCCGTGATCGCAGCCGATGTCCCGGCGTGGCTGCAGAAAAATGGCGTAAGGCTAATCGGAGTTGATTTGCCCTCGATGGATGAGATCGATTCAAAATCGCTGCAGAATCATCACGCGCTCGCCCGGGCCGGCATCGCGATCGTTGAATCGCTTGATCTGAGCGATGTCCCTCCCGGTATTTATAATTTCGCGGCGCTCCCCCTGAAAATCGCCGGCAGCGATGGAGCACCGGTGCGCGCAGTTCTTTGGCGCGACTGAGCCACATGACTGTCATTCCGAGCGGAGCGCAGCGCAGTCGAGGAGTGGAGCGATGGGGGCGAGCGACACGGACGGGACAGCCCGAGAGGGTCAGTGAGCGGGAGCGAACGAAATCAATCTCTGGATTCTAACAATTAGAGATGTCTCGAGTTCACTCGCCATGACAAGAGGCCTGCTCGAAGACCAACGCACCGTTTGGATCATTGCTGCCGTAAGCTTTCTCTTGTTTCTAATCGCCAATTTGCCATGGCAGCTCGACGACTACGACCAGGCTAAGCAGGCATTTACTTCGTTCGAGATGATCCAGGAAGGCCACTGGTTGTACCAGCAGACGCCGCATGAGAATGTAGCAACCAAGCCGCCGCTCGTAGGATGGATTTCAGCCGCGCTTTTTACAACAACCCGATCATGGGATGTAGCGTGGCGGCTGCCGTCGTTTTTCGCTGCGGTTGCTTTGGCGTTGCTGTTGTTTCGCACTGCCGAGTCTGCGTATGGATTAACCGCCGGCTTAATTGCGCTGGGCGCATTTGGATTGAATCTGCTGAGCCCGCGGTTAGCCACACTCGTCCGCACAGATATGCCGCTCACGCTCGTGATTTTTCTCATAGGCGTGTTGATCTGGAAAAAAATCCAAAGGCAGGAAGAATGGAAATCGCGCGATCGAGTTTACCTCTTTGCCATGCTTACCATCGCAATGTTGATCAAAGGGCCAATTGTTTATGCGTTTCTACTTCCTGGGATTGCGCTGTTTGAATGGAAACGCAGCCGACGCACTCGCAGTTACAGCAGAGTTGTAGCCGGGGTCGGTGACTCCGGTGAAGCTCATAACGTGCAGTTGATAGAGAGTCCCTGGTCTGGCTGGTGGCCATGGATCGCCTCGCTGGCTGTTTTTTTGTTATGGGTGACTGGTGGCATCCTTTTTCAGCCCGGCTTCTTTGATGAGGTTGTGATGCGTGAATTTATTGCGCGCTTCGGCGAAACAATTCATCGGCCGCAACCCCTTTATTTTTACTTACTGCATTTGCTGCACAAATTTGCTCCGTGGAGCGTGTTGATGATTGGTATCGCGCTCGCCGATCTTCATTCTCGAAAATGGCGACTGCGCTCAATTTTTCGCGAAATGTCTCCTGAAACTTTCTGGCTGCTTTGCTGGAGCCTGGGCGGCCTGATCGTCATGTCACTGATTCCCTCAAAACGCGTCGATCGAATTTTTCCGATTGTACCGCCGCTCTGCTTGCTACTCGCGGCGCAAATTGGTCGGAACGCCGCTCCCTGTAGCCACGGCTCTGTGAGCCGTTCCCTAATGGGCGTTGATTCAGATCTGACCGGCCACAGGCCGGTGGCTACAGAAGCCAAGGCGTCGTGCACCTACATTTATCGATGGAGCGCACTCGCATTGCTCTTGGCAATCCTCTTCACTGGCGGCTACACAATTTCCAAAGTCATCTCTGGTTATCGCGATCATCGCGATGCGCTGGCTATTTTCGGACGCGAGGTTCGTCGCGAGGCCGCGTCGCATCACTGGCGTTACGAAGTGGTATCCGCGAAGGACGAAGGGTTACTGCTCTATTTGCAGAAAACGCATTTCATCGAACCGCAGGATGCGGTCACGGAATGGAACAGTGGAAATGTCGACGAACTGGTAGCGTCAACACGGAAAGCGCCCGGTCTGATGCGTGAACTTCGCGATGCTGCTCTTTCTCAATTGAAATCCAGTGAGCGACAAGGAGAGCAGGGGAGCGGTTACGTCTTGATTACGCGCTGAGCTGTCGCGCAAGGACGGATTGCGGGTTGATCGCGCCGTAGGTGCAGTTGTTCGGGCAACATTGTAGTGTCTAACAAGCTTACACCTCAGCCACGGATGGTCGGAGAGCACTTTATCCACGCTCTTGTCGCCTCTTACTTAAGTCAAACGTCAGCGGTTCCGTTGCAATCTTCGCGATAACTCTGTGCGTTGCATGGATACGTCGATCGTACAATTGCTCGACGTTGCGGAAACTGCTTAAGCGGTGAAGAGTCGCGCCCATGATTCCAAAACACATCGTGATTGTGACCGTATTCGGGACTTTGTTGACCGCCGGTCTCGCCCGCGCACAGCTCAACGTTGAACAGATCGTCGCGGAAAAGGTTCAACCGATATTGCCGGAGAACGGCAAGGGAGGAGGGGTTGCGGTCACGGTTCG
>CATPBS010000361.1 GCA_955652715.1 uncultured Candidatus Udaeobacter sp. | reverse complement strand
CATACACGCTCATCCCCAGTTCGTCACGCATTGGCTAGAGGAGGAACAAACCAATTGATCGGAGCACATTGGCTCTGCCGCAACCAACGACATCTAACCAGATTAGATGAGAAGGCGAAGAGAGCCTGAGCGTGCGCGTTGGGGTAAGCTCTGCGTCTTATGAAGGAACAAAACAATCGTAGTGAGTTCACGATAGGATTAGATCTGGGAGAGCGCCGGCAGAGGTTTTGTGCGCTCAATGGCAAAGGCGAAGTGGTGGAGGAAGGCACTCTTGGCAACGATCGAGCTTCCCTGGCCAGATTGACTGCCCGTTACCGCGGGGCATTGGCCGTGATGGAAGCCGGAGCGCACAGCCCGTGGGTCAGTCGATATCTGGAAGGGCTGGGCTGGCAGGTGATTGTGTCCAATCCGCGCAAGGTGCGGGCGATTTATCAGCATGAACGCAAGAGCGATCGGCGTGACGCGCTGATGCTGGCGCGCATCGGGCGGATGGATCGCGCGCTGCTGTATCCCGTTCGCCACGGGAGCGGGGAAGCGCAACAGGATCTGTTGCGCATCAAATTGCGTGACAGTCTGGTGCGTGCGCGCGTGGCCTTGATCAATTCCGTTCGCTTCAGTCTGAAGAGCCTGGGTTACGCGGTGGGTAATCCTTCGAGTGAACGCTTCCACAAGGTGGCGATGGAGAGGTTACCCGAAGTAGTGCCAGAGATGATTGCTCCAAGCGTGCAGGCGCTGGCCGAGCTGAGTGCGCGCATTGCCGTGCTCGAGCGTGAGATCAGCGTCCTGGCCCGGACAAAATATCCGCAGACGCTCTGGCTGCAGCAGGTCCCGGGAGTAGGAGCAGTCACCGCGCTCTATTTTGTTTTGAAGATCGAAGACCCGAAGCGTTTTAAAAATGTGCGCGATGTAGAAGCCTACACCGGCTTATGTCCGAGGCGCGATCAGAGCGGACAGAGCGATCCGCAATTGCGCATCTCCAAGCGCGGGGATGCCTACTTGCGCCGACTGCTGGTTAGTGCCGCGCAATACATTCTGGGACCATTTGGTCCGCAGAGCGCTCTGCGTGAATATGGATTGATGTTGGCGGCCGATGGCACCACCCGGGCCAAGAAGCGGACGGTCGTTGCCGTGGCGCGCAAACTTTGCGTTCTATTGCTGAGCTTGTGGAAGAACCAAGCTCCCTATCAGCCCTACCCTGCTTAATGCAACAATTGAGGACAAGAGGATCTGGAACGATTGCGATGCATCGCTTGGAAGCGTTTTACTTCACGACTTCGATAACCAGATGGCAACGTTCCACCATTTTGCGCTAAATTGGATCTAAACATGGACCAGCACCCGAGTCCGCATGGAAGCCCGATCCCAAGCGCAGTGCACTACCAAAGGTAATGAAATGAATCTTATCCAAAACTTGACTGCCTTCTCATGGAAGCGATGCAGCCGATCAGTCTGCAATTTTTCCGCGCAGGACAATAAGTGAATACGGCGGCAGGTCGTAGAACGAAGATGCTTTTTGCGTGAAGCGCGCGGGCGGCAGGCTTCGAATCGGGTGTCCGTTTGGTCCGTCATCGCGCCAGGCGTATTGCTTTCGCGAAAACTGAATTACCTCGACCTCGCCTACGAAACCGATCGGCTGCTGTGCGTTGGGAAAATTAAAGTGCACGTTGAGCCGGACCGCGCGGATCGGATGCTTGTTGATTGCGAGCAGGGCCCACTGTTTATCCGGTCGTCGCACCGCATAGACGCTGATGACAGGTGATGCTGTCGATTTCTTGTGCGTTATGGTTACGGGAAATATTTCGTGTGTCTCGTTTGTCGGTTGCATCCATTCTTTGGCGAGGAGCTGTGCAGCATAGTAAGCGGACAACCGGTTCACCTGATCATTATGCGGATTTAACTGAAGCATCATGAGATTGCCCCAGGAACACTTGAGCTCGTCCTGCAGATAGTTTGGCTCGTAGCCGTATTGGTAAGCCTTGGAACCGCCCTGGGTCAGGAACGTTCCGACTGTGTCTGCGTTGAAAAGCGCGCCTTCAATGTCTACTTCGTGGCGTCCTGAAAAAACAGAATATCCGAATTCGGCCATCAGCCAGGGGATGTCTGAAGGCACGTCATCAGCGCGCAAGCTGGTCAGCATCGAGCCTAGGCGCGATGGAATTTCAAGCAGCTGCCGCGCGGCATCGGCGCAGATATTGTCGAATGGATAAAACTCAAACGAAAAGAAATCGAAACGTACTCCGGTGCTTCGAACATATTTCAGAAACCGATTCATCCAGGAACGATTCCCGGACGCGTCCGCCCACGTGAGCAGCTGGTCCTCGAAATTTTGCAGGCTTGGCCCTCCGAGCCTTAGACGCGGGCTCAACGCGTCGAGTCGGCGAGCGACTCCTGCGTAAAGCGCGGCGTAATCCTCTGGCGAAATCCATTGTCCATCGGGCTCTTCGCCCAGTTCGATTTCTTCCAAGCTATAATTGCGCCGAAGCAGATAATTAATCTCAGCAGCAGCGTTCTCCGGTGTGTCGTACAAAACACCCACTGGCACAATCACCGGCAAGCCGTTCGTGAGCGCGCCGCGCAAAATGAAATCGAGTCCTGGCTGTTCTATGCCGAAGTCGATGTCTTCTGCGCGATGCCACGGATCGGTGGACGACACGTAAATGACTGTCTGCCGATGCCGATCGGCCGCATGACGAACATGATCACGAAAACGACCATGCTTATCAATTTTCCCGAGCTCGATCTCCCGAATCGCAAACCCAAGCCGGTCGCGAATGTCATTTGAGGTTTGCGCGCTTGTTTGCGAACTGCGGCTCATTAGGACGCGCACGAATCGGGTCGAACGTGGACGCTCAGAAAGTCGAATGAGTTCATCGCCGCCATGTGCATCATTGACATTTCCGTGCGCAAACAGCTGCCAGTCGTCATCATCATCGGCATGCAAATGCATCGCATTGTCGCCGCTCCAATATTCCACTGTGTATTGCTTAGCGTACGGCGCGCTCCAGTGAATCCGAATGGAGTCCACTGGCTTCGTCGCGCCAAGATCGATCACCACCCACTGCGGATGCGCCTCGTCCGGTTCCCCGGTAAAATGAGAGTCAAGATACGGATTGCTTTTCCAAAATGATTGTTTGTCGCCGTCTGCGATTCGGGAATAACCGTCATCATTCGCTTGATCGATCGTGTTTCCGCGTCGCGGCAAACGATAGCCATAGGAGACGTTGATCGGTTCGCCCAGTGAATCGCCGGAGGTCCAATATCCGCACTGGTGAACCGGGTCGCTCCAAGTGCCGCGTGGATTCCAATGCCAGACTTCACCCGCAAGCTCAGTGCGCAGCCGATACGCGAGCGGCCCCAACCCGGCTGATAACATTTCGGCGATGTTCTTATCCGTAAACATCCGAGCGCATTCCCCTCTCTCATGACCGTCAATCCCTGCGCCGAGAGCTTGTACGGGATTGATCCTGTTAACTGGCTGATCGGCGTGTACCGTCGCGTAGAAACTCTCTTTTGTAGCAACATCGCGCTGACCGGCAGCTGCCGCGCTCGTTGCAACGGCGCGCAGCGCTAGAGCACTTATCAAGACAGCGGCAAACTGGTTGTTTAGTCGATGCTTTCTTACTGGACTCATCATCGCCGCTAAAAACGACAGGGACAAAGCAATTAAGCAATCTTTGCTGCAGACGCGATGCCAAGTGTGCAGGACCAGGTCGAGAAATGAAATGACCGCCCTTGTTTCGTACTAGAACCATCCCATCTCATAAATCGGAACAGCCTGAGGGCAGACTGTCTCCAACGTTCGTCCTCGATGATCTCTATGGAGCCGGGCCGCCCTCGGCCCGCGAATAACCGGATCAAACTATTTATGAGATGACTTCTACCGCTGCGCTTTCTCCAATTGCTTGCTGACCTGGTTTTTTTCGCGGCGAACGTCGTTCAGATGACTCTGGAGAAGCGGTAACTGGGAAGCTTGCGGGTTTGGGTGATGGCGTAGCTTCTTACTGGCCGAGTACGCTGGTCCCGGTTGTTTCGCCTCACCAATCCGTTGCAGCAAGGTGTCTTCTTCCCCCCGAAGCGCTGCGTAGCGGTCTTGCAGTGCCGTGCGGTTTTTGTTCGCCTAAAATCGCCTTGTTCTTTGCTACTACTTCCTCTCGTTGACGTTGAGCCGCCTCCTCCTGTTGCTTTTGATATGCGGCGTAATTCGCAGCTTGGCTGGCAGAGTATGCGGTCGCCTTTTCCGGGTCATACCCGAAGCGGACCTGAACGTCTTTAGGCAAGTCAGTAAAATAGACTTTGGCGACGCCCGACTTCCTGATTAGCACGATGCCATCGGGCTCGACGCGGCTGACAGTTGCGTCTTTGTATTGTTTTCCGTTAAGCGTTTTGAAATCCTCCGAGAAGGCGGCTGATGTGAAGGATAAGATCAAAAACGTGAGAACTTTTGTGTTCACTTCTTGCCGCAACTGGGGTCGCAGTTTTCTGTTCTCATATTCGGGATTCTTCGGTCAAGGAGAATTCCTAGGCCAGCGGAACATTTCGCCTCGGCAACAACTTCTGATGCGAACAGCCTACATGCCGTCTCATAATGTCATTCTGAGCGAAGCGAAGAATCTCGGGTCAATTTTGGATCGATCCCCCCAGGGAAATGGATAGAGATGTTTCGCTTCGCTCAAAATGACAGCGCTATTTGTGAGACGAGTTCCAGTGCCGTGCTGGACAACCCTCGGCTTGCAGAGAACTTGCGACCTCGAATGCGCACAGATGCAGTTTGCAGACCAGTCATTGCACTAATTGGATTGGGTTTGCTGCTAATCGGATGCCGCAAGCACGAAGCAGTCGCGCAAGTCGATCCAAATGGCCCCGTCGAGGTGGTGATTCCCGAGCATGGGCTATACACGGGGGCGTTCATGGATTTTGGCGACGAGGAAGATGACGTCAGTCTGGAGGTGATCGAGGACTTTGAGCAGATGGTGGGAAAACATCAGGCCATCATCGCGTCGTCGAGTTATTGGGGAGAACAAAATTTTCCCGTGGACAATCTCAACGTCATATGGCGGCACGGCTCGTTGCCGCTTGTTTTTTGGTCGCCCTGGGACAAGCCCTATGAAGAAGATCGAGGCCCAGACAAATTCAGTTTGACTGAGGTTCTTGCAGGCAAGTGGGACGCCTACATCGACAAGTGGGCGGACGCCGCTCGCGATTTTGGTCATCCGCTAATTGTGGTATTCGGCGTGGAAATGAATGGGAGTTGGTTCCCGTGGTCGGGAGCTTACTACGGCGGCGCGCAATGGGACCCTGAGCACAACAATTGGAAAGGACCGGAAACATTTCGCGAGGCTTTTCGTTACGTGGTGGATCGTGTCCGTGCGCGCGGCGCGTCCAATATCAAGTGGATGTTTCACACGAACAATTACCCTTATCCTTACGAGACGTGGAACTCTGCGGCCGCCTACTATCCCGGGTCCGACTATGTTGATTGGCTTGGCCTCAGCGTTTACGGGCAGCAGTACAAGGACGAACCAAATCCTGATATTCCGTCACTTGTGAACTGGCCATACCAGGAAATGTGCAGGCTCGATCCGCACAAGCCAATCATGATTGCGGAATGGGCGACCGGCGAGTTCCCCCTCGCAACAGCCGAGCCTGGTGCAATGCACAAACCGGCATGGATCAAGCAGGGCCTCGAGCTTTTCCGCACGCGTTATCCGCGGATCAAAGCCGCGCTTTATTGGCATGAGCGCTGGCAAAACGCCGATGGATCCTACAGCAACCTGCGCGTCAATTCCTCGGTGGAATCGCTGCAGGCGTATCGCCAGGGGGTGGCTCATCCTGATTGGCTGGGCGATTTGATTCTGCGTGCAATTCCGAAAAGGTGATGGAGACGGCCCGCCCGAGGGCTGCACCGCCCGGCTTTCCGGCGCGAGGCCGCGCCGACTCCATTTTCCCCCAGCACATTTCGAACGGCAGTCTTGCCCCGAGCGAAGGCGAGACATCTGTCGTCGCTTAACAAAAAGAAGAGACTCCTCGACTACTCTCGGTATGACAGAAGCGTGTTACGGTTTTTTCTCCGGCGGCGCGCTCTTTTGGAGATCGAGAGCTATTTTCCAGGCGCCATCGGATTCGAGCCGCCAGATACAAAGGTACGTGCCGCGTTGCGTGGTGTTGCCGCGCTCGCTCGCGTATTCGCCGTATTCGTAAGCGAGATCAACGGGATCACTCGTGCCTGCGCCCAGCGGTGCGCGCGACGTTTTTGCATCCTCTTCGGCAAGCATTTTCTTGGCAGCTTTCTTACCTACAGCCGGGAGCTGTCCGCGGCGATAAACGCGAATGTCGTCGCTGGCGTGGTCGATGATCGCGTCGGCTTCATCTTCCCTTAGCGATTCTGCAAACTCGCTCTCTAATTTATCCAGATCCGCGCTCGCAGAGTCGGGATGAAGGAGTAACGAGTTCGGAGCGTATGTTTCAATTTCAGTCTCCGACTCTTGTGGTTGGGGATGGTCCAGACCAACATCGAGAGCGATTTTCCACACACCGTTCGTATCCTTTCGCCAGATCGTTACGAAATGGCCGGAGCCATCTGGTTTTTCCGCGTCACGCAACCTCCTGTATTCCGATGGCCCGGTGGTATAACCGAGCTCACCACTCCGCGAAATCGAGGCGAAGATCGGCCGCCAGATTATGGCAGGGTCCTCCTTCGCTTCTCGCCAGAATTTTTTGCCGTTGACTGCATTGGGCACGAAGATTATCGCATCGTCGGCGAAAACAGAGATGGATGCCTCGCGAAATCCTCTTTCGCCGGCAAGTTTAGCGTAAGCCCTTTCCGTAGCGATGAGTGAACCGACGGCTTTCCCAGGATCGACATCTGCGGCGTGCGTGTCTGCAACGGCCAGGCATGCGACGAACAAGAAAAATTTCGATGGCCTAGACAAAATCATACCTTGGCGGCGTCTTGAGTATAAGGACCGTGAAAAGGTCATGCAAAATCTGGTCAGCCATGAGAATTGGAAGAGTTGCTTTTCTGAAATCGGTCCAGGTTTGGTGCTGTTTGCCCGGCAATGGGTGCAATCGGCGGCCGACGCGGAAGACATTGTCCAGGAAGCTTTCGTCAAGTTCTGGCGACGCAACCACAAGATCGAGAACCGTGCTCTGCTTTACGCCGCAGTGCGTTCCATCGCTCTCGATTTTATCCGTCGCGACAGCCGCCGCGCCCGACGCGAGGCCAAGGCGGCTGTCGAAACTAATGAATTTATCGAGCCAGAGTTTGAATTTGAGGACGACACACAGCGGGCTCTCGCCCAGGCGATCGATGTTCTGCCGCGCGAACAACGCGAGGTGCTCGTCATGAAAATTTGGAACGAATTGACCTTTGCCGAGATCGCAGGCGCGCTTGGCATATCGCAAAACACCGCGGCATCACGTTACCGGTACGCATTGGCGACATTGAGAAACACGTTACAGCCCCAATGAACGACTTTTCTGAGATCGAGAATGAATTGAGAAAGCTGCGGCCGGCGCAGCCTTCGCCGATCTTGTTCGAGCGCATCGAGGAAGCGATAGCCGAACATTGTAGGGCGTCTGCGTCGGACGCCAGATCGGGTTGGTGCCGT
>CATPBS010000360.1 GCA_955652715.1 uncultured Candidatus Udaeobacter sp. | reverse complement strand
CGGCAAGATCGCCAGGGCGGTTTTCAGCACGCACCTGGTGCACAGCCCTTCAGGCGCGTCGGAAAAGATTTTGGCGCCGCACTTCCGGCAAATTCTGATTACCCTGAGCATTGTCGGAGTCGCTCCCGCAGTCTCCCGTTGTACTCCGTAAAATTCTTCCATATGTTACGCCTCGAGCACCGCGATGAGATGGCGCAGCTCATCTTCAATATCGCCGGGTGTCGCAACGGTGTGGGCAATCTCCTCTCGCAATAATGATTGATAGCGTTGCCGAAATCGGTAAAACGCCTGCCGGACCGCATTTTCGGTAATCCCCAAGCGCGCGGCGATCTCCGCCTGTGACGGCGCGCCGGGTTCATCCGGCAGCAATTCCTTCAATGAATCAAACAACGTGGCGTTACCTGCCGCATGGTATTCATCCTTTAGCCGGCTGAGCACGTGTTCCAACACCGTCGAAGCCCACCGCCGCTCGTAAATCATTTCGGCAGTCAGTGGATCTGCTGGTTCCATCTCGACCCGCTCGTCAGCACGCAGTCCTTCCAAGGGGATGAGCCGCTGTCCTTTCCCTCGCTTGATCGCCATCGCGCGACGCTGCTCGTCGGCCAGAAAATATTTTAGCGCCCCAAGCAGATAAGAGCGAAGTCGTCCTTTTTCCTTGCGCACGGCACTGAGACTTCTGCGCTCCAATAGCTGAGCGAAAAACCCCTGGGTAATATCCTCTGCCTCCTCTGGCCCGATGCCCTGTCGCCGCACAAAGCTATAAATGGGTCGCCAATAAATGCGGCAAAGTTTTTCTAACGCTTCGTGTGCCGCTGGCGATTCCCCTTGCGCGGTTAACACCACGCTCCAGTGCGTGGTAGTAAAAGCCGCCGGACCGTGATGAGCATTTCCGCCAATCGCGCTCAGCGAAGTCACCTCATCTTCAGGAGGCACGCTGCGATTCAAACAAAAAACCGCGCCAAAAGCAAGCCAGGACAATTCAAGATCAACGATTTCCGCCACGCTCCAGCGGTGATCTAAAACTGTGCGAGCTGCGCAGCGCTAATGGGTACAAACGCGCTTTCGTGCAAAACGACACGCCTTGTTCCGCGAATTAGCTGCCACCATTGTCGTGCAGAACCGAGCACGATCGCGAGCACGAGGACGAGAAAGAAAACGGCAACCAGCGCATCGAATCGCCAGACGCCTGCTTGCCGCGCTAACTCAGCAGCCTTAACTGGATTCGCAACTCCCGACGCCTCACGCAAAAGTGACCGTGCACCGCTTAAAAAGCCAAGCCTCGGATCGGCTGAAAAAACTTTCAGATAGCCGGCGGAGAAAGTGACGGCGCACATGAAGCAAAGCGGCACAAGCGTCACAAAGAGGTATTTGCTTTTGTGCATCTTAATCAGGAGCGTTGTGCCAAGGCAAAGCGCCACTACCGACAGCAACTGATTGGCCAGTCCAAACAGCGGCCAAAGCGAGTTGATGCCGCCTAGAGGATCGATCACGCCCTCGTACAGGAACCAGCCCCACGCCGACACCAGCAATGCACTAGAGAGAAAATTCGCGCTCCAGGAACGCGTGTTACCAAGCGGCCGCCAGACATTGCCTAAGAAATCCTGAAGCAAAAATCGTCCCACACGCGTTCCGGCATCAATCGTTGTAAGAATGAACAGAGCTTCGAACATGATGGCGAAGTGATACCACAGCGCCAGCGCAGTTGGCTTTGCTGAGACTCGCGAAAACATGTGCGCCATGCCGACTGCGAAAGTCGGCGCTCCGCCTGCGCGATTAAACATGGTGGATTCCCCAAGGTTCGTAGCAAGCTTCTGCATTTCCGCCTCAGTTACCGGAAAACCGGCGGCGGAAACTTTTGCAACAACTTCAGTAGGCGCGCCTTTTGTGTTAATCGCGAAATATTCCCCCGGTTGCAGCACGCACGCAGCGATCATCGCCATCAAAGCGACCATCATTTCGGTCACCATCGCGCCGTACCCAATACTCCGGATTCGTGATTCGCGTCTTATCATTTTTGGCGTCGTTCCCGAGGCAATTAGGGAGTGAAATCCTGATACTGCGCCGCAGGCGATGGTGATGCAGACAAACGGGAATACAGGTCCCGCAAAGACAAAACCGCTGCCGTCGATGAATTTTGTGATCGCCGGCATTTGCAGCGTGGGGTTAATCAGCACCACCGCGGCCGCGAGCATGGCGACGGTGCCGAGCTTCAAAAACGTGCTGAGGTAATCGCGGGGTGTGAGCAACATCCAGACAGGGAGAACGGACGCGGCCAGTCCATAGATCATGATTGCCCATGCAAGCCATTTCTGGTCATGACGAAACCAGGCTTCAATTGCAGGAAAGTGCCCGAGAAATTGTCCGCCCCACACACCAAATGCCAGGCCCAGCAATCCGAAAATCGTGATTGCGACGACGCTCACTTTTCCTGTGCGCAACGCGACTCCCATGATCAGCGCCAGCGGGATGGTTACGGCAATGGTGAAAACACCCCAAGCACTTTGCGCGAGGGCCTGAACCACGACCAGCGCAAGCACCGCCAGCAAGATTATCATGATCGCCAGCACGCTGACGAGAGCGAGCAGGCCAACGCCGACTCCGATTTCGTCCTTCACCATGTGACCAAGTGTTTTTCCACCCCGCCGGATTGAGGCAAAAAGAACGATCATATCGTGTACGCCACCACCGAGTGTCGCTCCAATCAAGATCCAAAGAGTACCGGGAAGAAAACCGAACTGCGCCGCCAACACCGGGCCAACCAACGGTCCGGGACCAGCGATGGCTGCGAAGTGATGTCCGAAAACCATCCATCGATTTGTTGGCACGTAATCCTTGTTGTCATTTTGCAGGACTGCCGGCGTGGCGCGCTCTTCATTCAAGACGAGCACCTTTGTCGCCAGCCATTTGCTGTAAAAACGATAGCTGATCGACAACGCGCAAAATCCAGCAGCAACGATCCAGAGCGCGCTGATCTGCTCCCCGCGAGATAACGCCAGAGTGGCGACGGCCCAGGTTCCCAACGCAGCTACGGCGAACCAAAGCAGTTTTTTCCAGGCACTCATCTCGTTTGCAGTTTAATTGAAATTGTTGCACTTCGCTACAAGCTGTGCTGTATCCTCAGGTGCGACTTCGCCATAAAATACGAAAATTGGTGGACGGCCGGAGCCTGGCCAGCGCAAGAAAACATACGCTCAGATTGCTGCGAACACACCGATTCCCGCTGGATACAAAGAGCGTGATCGAAACAATTGATCCGGTTCGTTTCCAGCAGATTCGTCACCGGTACGCCGTCGCAAATCCCGGCGCGGACTGGCCAAAATATCTCGATATCGAGCGCTGGATCGAAATTAACATCCGCCGGATTCGCGAGATTGAACTCGACTTGTCGCGACCGAAGCGGATTCTCGATCTGGGCTGCGGCGCAGGATATTTTCTTTACATCGCTCAATTGCTCGGCCACGACGTGCTCGGCCTCGACATCGACGACGTTCCGATGTTTGCTGAAATCACGCAATTGTTAGGTGTGCGTCGCGTGCTCTGGCGTATCCAGCCCTTTGTTCCCCTCCCCGATCTCCGAGAAAAACTCGATCTCATCAGCGCCTTTCTGATTTGTTTTAACAATCACAAACAAGCTAACCTTTGGGGAGTGCCGGAATGGGAATTCTTTCTCATCGATCTCTCCCGCCATCTTGCCCCGCGCGGCAGACT
>CATPBS010000359.1 GCA_955652715.1 uncultured Candidatus Udaeobacter sp. | reverse complement strand
TTCCGTTTACTGCGCGCGGCAACATCATCTGGCAAGTCCTCCAGAGCTGAGAGAATGCGTAGCCCTTGAATGAAAATCGTCGCGATCGCTAACCAAAAAGGCGGCGTCGGCAAAACGACCACGGCCGTGAATCTTGGCGCTGCGCTGGCGGAACTGAGCCATCGCATTTTGCTTGTCGATCTTGATCCGCAAGCGAACGCGACCAGCTCGTTTGGTTTGCAAGGAGTCGAGCAAATCAGTCTCTACGAACCGTTGCTCGGCGAGGCTTCGATCACTGGAAAAATCTTTCCCACGCGCCGCGATAACCTGTTTATCGTGCCGGCCGATCTCGATTTGGCCGGCGCCGAAGTGGAAATCGCACGCATGCCGAATCATCTCACGCGTCTGGCGGAGACGCTCAAGCCGCTGCACGCCGACAAGACATTCGATTTCGTTCTCCTGGATTGTCCGCCGTCGCTTGGAATTCTAATGAGCAATGCGCTCGCCGCCGCCGACGAACTGTTGACACCAATCCAATGCGAGTATTTCGCGCTGGAAGGATTGGTAAAAATTGTTCGGCTGGTCGAGCAAGTGCGCGATTCAGGCGCGAACAAGCGCCTCGAACTTGGTGGTATTGTCATGACGATGTTCGACGGCCGGACCAACCTGAGCGAGCAGGTTGTGGCGGATGTACGCGAGCATTTCGGCGAGCGCGTTTACGAGACTGTGATCCCGCGCAGTGTGCGCTTGAGCGAGGCGCCGAGCTTTGGGAAATCCATCCTGGAATACGCTCCAACTGGAGCTGCTGCCCAAGCGTATCGGGCGCTCGCGCGCGAGTTCATTCAGCGGCACGCTCCGCCTGCCACTGCCCCCGCGTTATCGCAAACGCGTGCGTCGGAAATCCGCGAAATGTGATTTCCTTCTCGAAAGTCATCCCCATTTTCTCGGCGATGCGGCGCGATGGAATGTTTTCCGGATGGATCAGCGAGAAAACGCGCGGCAATTGGAGATGGTAGGCCACCGCGTTCCCGGCCGATAATCTTGTCGAGGAACGCCGCAGTTTGGTCGCGGTCGTATACGCCTGACGAATATTGCATAAATTCGGCGTCGGCCATGAGCTGCGCCATAGAATCGAGATCTTCTTCGCAGAAGGAGCGCAGGATCAGCCGTTCAGTTTGGAGTTGCATCTTGCTTCTGCCGCCGGGCACCCGGCAGCTACGATGTGAATGGTTTTCGATTCTTTAAATGAATATGCGAACGGATGACGAGGAATTTGCGCGAGCGGCGAAGCCGCCGGATACGACGAGCTGGTCAGCGGTCCGCGAGGCGGCAAAAGATTGCGAGGCGTGTCACCTTTACAAGCGCGCGACGCAGACGGTTTTTGGTGAAGGTCCGAAGGGCGCTGCGATGATGCTGGTCGGCGAACAGCCGGGAGATTATGAGGATGTTGCCGGTAAACCGTTCGTTGGACCGGCTGGGAAAATCATGGATCAAGCGCTCGAAGAAGCCGGAATTGATCGATCCCAGGTTTATGTCACAAACGCGGTGAAGCATTTTAAGTGGGAGCCTCGCGGGAAGCGCCGGATTCATCAGAAACCAAATTCACGCGAAGTCGCAGCCTGTCGTCCCTGGCTCGAAGCGGAGTTGCGAATCGTTAAGCCAAAGCTCGTGGTGGCCATGGGCGCAACGGCAGCCCAGACGATTTTCGGCCCATCGTTTCGCGTCACGCGCGGTCGCGGCAAAGTATTGTCCTCCAAGCTTGCGCCGAGGGTACTCGCCACTGTTCATCCATCGTCTCTCCTTCGGCAGCCCGACGAGGCATCGCGTCAGCGCGAATACAAGCATTTTGTCAGCGATCTTTGCGCTGCGTTACGCGCCGCAGAATAATCCTTGATCATTCGACCATCATTGCATCTCGCGTTTTGTATTCTGCGACGAAAGCCTTCCGAAATTGATCGAACATTCCCAGTTCTATTTCAGTGCGCGCTTGGTTCATCAGATTCAAATAAAAATGCAAATTGTGCAACGTGATTAAGCGAAGCCCGAGAATTTCTTCCGCCTTGATGAGGTGACGAATGTAGCCGCGCGAAAATTCCCGGCAGGCGGGGCACGTGCAGTTTTCCTCCACCGGCCGTTTGTCCAGCGCGAACTCTGCGTTTTTTAGATTGAGCGTGCCTGTGGCGGTGAACGCCGTTCCATTTCGGGCCAGGCGTGTCGGCAGCACGCAATCGAACATATCCATGCCCCGCGCGATCATCTCCAGCATTTGAGGCGGTGTGCCCAGTCCCATCGCGTAACGCGGTTTGTCTCTGGGCAACAATGGCTCCGCAGATTCAGCCGCTCGCATCATCTCCTCTTCGGGTTCGCCCACGCTTACTCCCCCAATCGCATAGCCATCTAAATCAAGATTAACATTTTCCTGCGCACTTCTCTTGCGAAGATCCTCAAACGTCGCGCCTTGGACGATGCCGAAGAGCATTGAATCGGCGAATCGGCGAATCGGCGAGTCGGCGAGTCTCCGTTTCCCCGTTTCTCCGTTTCTCCGTTTCCACTCCAGGCACCTCTTCGCCCAGCGCGCTGTCATCTCCGCGCTTTGCGCTGCGTAATCG
>CATPBS010000358.1 GCA_955652715.1 uncultured Candidatus Udaeobacter sp. | reverse complement strand
TTGCGCGGTATGCCAAGCGGCCGAGCACAACTAACAGCAATGTGGTCGTTACAAACACTCCTCCCCAGACCCAATACTCGATCATGCGGGGATAATTTTTGCCCTGCATGATGCGGACTGCAAATTGCCCCAGTGTCCCCACGTAGGCGTACAAAAAAAGCCCCGGAATCCTTCCAATTGAGGCCCAGAGCATGTACGACCTAAATCGAATTCGCGTCAACCCATAGAAATAATTCAGCAGGCTGGTAGGAAAAAGGGGATGCAATTGACTTAACAAAATAATTTTCCAGCTCTCGCGTTCCACCGCGGGCCCGAGCGCGCGCAGCATTGGATTACCTGAAAGTTTTCGCCGAAACCTTCGCCTGGCAATCGACCGGCTTAGTGCAAACGAAATTGCTGTAGCGATGAGATTGCCTGCAAACACGATCAAAAATCCCCACCACAAACCGAAGAAAAAGCCCCCTCCGACCGCGAGGATACCGCCCGGAAGCAAAAGAACGTTACAAGCTGCAAAAAGCAAAGGGTAGCAAATCGCGGCCCACGCACCCAAACTCATCACACGCTGTTGGAGCGCCTCGATAGAATCGACAACTGGGAAAAAGCGCGAGAGCGCGAAGACTAGAGCAACCGCTATCACCAGGGCTGCAACCTGCCAGTAAAGCGATCGGCGAACCTTTAGCATCTTGAAATTGTGCGCGCCTGAGCGACTTCGCGCAAATTTCGCCAGTTCCGTTGACTTGCCTCGTAATGTAGAAACGGCGTGATCAGGTAAACGCCCGAAGATACGCAAAGGCGCACGCACTTGAACGTTCTAGGGATTGTATTGTTCAACTAGACGCTCGAAGGCTGTGCGTTCCGGCGACGCGGAATGCCGAGGCTGTCAAAAATTACGCGCGTGGCGTCGGAGCGGTTTAGTGTATAGAAGTGAATACCGGCGACATCGCTATCTAGAAGATCGTGACATTGTTCCAACGCGAAATGAACGCCGACCCGCCTGACCATTTCAGGATCGTTTTGGCAACGCTGTAGAGCACGCAGAAGCTTGGCGGGGAAGCGTGCGCCGCCCGCCAGCTCGGCGATGCGTTTGAGTCCGCTGACAGAGGTAATCGGCATGATGCCAGCGATGATGGGAATGTGAATGTCATTGAGCGCACAGCGTTCGCGGAAATCGAGGAAGTCGCGATTATCGAAGAATAGCTGTGTGACTATGTAGTCGGCGCCCGCCTCCACTTTCGCCTTGAAGTAATTCATTTCGATTAATCGATTCGGCGTGGCGGGATGTCCCTCGGGGAAACCGGCCACTCCGATCCCGAAACCGCGTCGGTCCGGATGCGCACCGGACTCGTTGAATCGGTGAATGAATTTGACCAAATCAATCGCATGTTGGAACGAGTCCCGCGATTTGTCGTAAGCAATTCCAGTCGGCTTATCGCCGCCGAGCGCGAGAATGTTTCCAATGCCCGACTTGGCGTATCGAAGGAGAATCGCTTCGATCTCCTCTTCGTTGTGGCAGACGCAGGTCAGGTGAGGGATTGGATCCAGCTTTGTCGTGTGTTGGATGCGCTCAACAAGATCGTGAGTTAAATCACGCGTTGACCCGCCCGCACCATAAGTCACACTGACGAAGTGCGGCATGTACGATTCGAGATCGCGAATCGTTTGGTACAGGGTCTCGGCCGCAGCCGGCGTTTTCGGAGGAAAGAACTCGAACGAAAACGTGGGAGAATCACCCCGCATAATGTCGGTGATGTGCATAACTAAGCGCTTACCTTCGTTGCTGCCGCGACTTTCGGTCAACCCATCCAAGCACATTTTCGACCAAGGTGACGATCCACCGGCACACCGGGATCGAGCAGTAGTGTGTGCCCATCGCGCCATCACCACACACGACGCGATGCTGCAGTTCGTCGAGCAGATCCACGGGATCCGATTTGCGCCGGTCAGATCACGGCACAATCGCAAACACCCGTGCGGGAAATCCTGAGCCGCCCTTTGGTTTAGGAAAGGTAACCACAATAATTGCGCCGGCTTCGGGGACTTGATCGAGATTTGTGAGAAGCTCGATTTGATAATGGTTGTGCTCAGAATGTACGTTTCCAGCGAGTAATTATCTTTACTCGTGGCCATTCCTGGATCGGTGTCGGTCGTTTCGTGCCCTGACGCGGTGATTTTGCGTTGCTCGTACAGATATTTCAGCACTGGCAAACTCCATCCCGGATAATGCGCGACGCCGTTCGCGTCTTTGTTTTCCATTTTTGCTGCATCGGGCCAACGTTTGGACCAATCCGTGCGCATCGCCACAAATGCTCCAGTAGGGACTTGGCCGTGATCTTTTTCCCATTTCTGTACGCGCTCGAGCAGCAACGTGTAATCTGGGTCAGCCGCTGCCTCCCGGTGCACATCAATGACGACCAGCGGCAGGATCATTTCTTTCGGATCGATCTGATCAACCGTGCGCAGGCCCTTCACAAAATGCGCCGGCGGATCGACGTGCGTTCCCCATTGGCCTACGTGCGTGAACAGCTCTGAGAAAAAGCCCGCTCCCATCGTATCTGGACGCTTGTCGTACCAGTAAATCGTCTTTCGCTTTTCATCCGGAAAACCTGGCCAATGCGGAATCCCGGGCGCAAACTCGTGTGTCAGATCTACGTATTTTTTGGAAGCAAGGAATTTCTGGACATTCCACAATTCGGACTGTTGCCCGCCGTTCGCGTCGCAAGCGGTTATTGCGATGCCGACCGCGATTAGTATCGCGATCCCGAAATGACAAGTTCTCAAAAACATTTCTGCGTTGTTAAATGAGACAGTAGTAAGACGCCAACAGCTTTGAATATCTCTGAAACAACTTGCCTGTGTCCGGCAAAATGCAGAATTGTCGGCGCGGGTTACAAGTCTTATTAACAGAATGTGCAAGCCGTCCATGGCGAGGCATTCGCCAATATGCGCCACAGTTATTCGCAGCAAGAAGAATAAGACTCAAACAGATTCCACTAAAGCTCAGACTATTCTGTTTGTGAAGAACTTCTCGGCAGGATGAATCCATTTCGTGTTCTTAAGCCACTTCATCCGACTCAAAGCGTGCGTGGCCTCTGCGCTTTGGCTGTGATGACCAAAGCGCCGTTGGCGGGACGCGTAAAAACGCGGCTTGTACCGCCGCTTACAGCATATGAAGCCGCGGAGTTGAACAAGTGTTTCCTATCCGACACAGCGGCCGCGATCTCGAGCGTGACTATTAAAACGGATGCCTTGGGAATTGCCGTTTACACACCGATCGGCGCCGAGTCCGCTTATACCGATATCCTTCCACCCGATTTCAGTTTGCTGGCGCAACGCGGCGAGAGTTTTGGCAGACGCCTCTATTTTGCTGCAGTGGATTTGTTCAAGTGCGGGTTTGAATCAGTGTGCCTGATTGATTCCGACAGCCCGACCGTTCCTGCAGGGAATTTCACGCAAGCCGTAAAACTTTTGAGCTGCCCCGGAGATCGCGTCGTTCTGGGTCCGTGCGAGGACGGGGGCTATTATTTGATTGGACTTAAAAAGCCACACAGGGAAGTCTTCAGGCGAATCGATTGGAGTACCGCGCGCGTACTCGCTCAGACGAGACGACGTGCGCACGAAATTGGTCTCGAGATCAAACTGTTGCCGACAGGGTACGATGTCGATGAGAGATCGAGTTTACACCGATTATGCAGGGAATTGCTGGCCAACACAGCATCAGCAGACATCGCGGCGCACACCCGAAAATTTTTGGCGAAACTGACGGCGCAGAAGAGGCTGTAGCGGCGCTTTTCGAGCCGATCTGAATTTGCGACGGTCGGAGACCGCCGCTACAAACACGCATGGCGAAACGCGCGTTGGTCACTGGTGGCGCGGGCCTGATCGGCTCGCACGTTGTCGATCTTCTCGTGGGCGAAGGGTGGCACGTGCGCGCTTTCGACAATCTTGAGCCGCAAACTCACCGCCGCGGAAGACCGCCGTGGATGAACAAAAAAGCGGAATTCGTAGAAGGGGATTTGCGCGATCGCGATACGATTACTGCCGCTCTCAACAACGTCGATATTGTCTTTCACCAGGCAGCTTACGGGGGATACATGCCGGAGATAACAAAATTCGTTCACGTGAATTCGCTCGGCACGGCGCAAATGCTAGAAGTCATTCGCGAGAAAAAGTTGCCGATTCAAAAAATCATCGTCGCGAGCTCGCAGGCTGTTTACAGCGAAGGCGCCGGCGATTGTCCGAAACACGGTGAGGTGTTCCCGAGCGTGCGGCCGATCGAGCAATTGCGCAAAGGCGACTGGCAAGTGCATTGCCCGTTCTGCGGCACGATCACAAAGAGTGTTCCCACTCCAGAAAACGCACCGGTCGGCGGCGAAACCGTTTACGGCCTGACGAAAGTCGATCAGGAGCGACTCGTGCTGCTCTGGGGAAAACAGGTCGATATTCCCACGGTCGCTCTGCGTTACTCCTGCACCTACGGACCGCGTCAGTCCGTTTTCAATCCTTACACGGGAGTGATTGCGATTTTTTGCACGCGATTGCTGAACAATCTGCCGCCGGTCCTTTACGAAGATGGAGAGCAAACGCGCGATTTTTCATTCGTCGAAGACATTGCCCGCGCGAATTTGCTCGCCACCGAAACCGACAAACTCGACGGATTAGCCGTGAACGTCGGCAGCGGACGCGGCGTACCGATTCGCGAAATCGCCGAACAACTTTCCGATATTCTGAACATCGACATCGCGCCCGAGGTCAACGGCGAATTTCGCCCCGGGGAAATGCGTCATCTCACCAGCGACACGACGCTCGCTCGATCGGCCGGTTACAAACCAACTGTCGATCTGAACGAAGGCATCGCGCGCTACATCGACTGGATCCGCACCCAGTCAGACATTCGCGATTACTTCAGCGAAGCCAGCGAAATCTTGAAGAACAAGGGAATTGTCCATCGAGTAGCGAGATGAATATCGCTACCGGCATTCCCGATTTCAATGCACCGGTTGTTAATCATGCGCGGAAGGATTTTCCGTTTCTCGATGCAGACATGACGACGGGCGAAGCGCTGGAACGCATCCGGCGCGAGGGCGTGGGCGAACGCGTCATTTACTTTTACGCGGTCGATGAGCAGAAACGACTCGTCGGTGTGGTGCCCACGCGCCGCTTGCTGACTGCGTCGCTGGAGACGCCGCTGCGCGAAATCATGGTGCCGCGGGTGGTGGCCATTCCCGCGACTGCGACTGTCCTCGACGCGTGCGAATTTTTCGTGCTCTACAAACTTCTCGCGTTCCCCGTCGTGGACGAACAACGGCGCGTCGTCGGCGTGATCGACGCGAACCTTTTCGCTGAGGAAATTTTAGAGGCGGGCGACAGTGAGGATCGCCATCGCTCCGCTGCGCTGGTGAGTCCCGAATTTTTTGAGGCGCTCGGTTTTCGCATGGAGCAACTTCGCGGCGCATCCGCGTGGCGCGCGTTCCGCCTTCGCTTTCCCTGGCTGCTGGTCACGGTGACGGGTGGAACGCTCTCGGCGGTTCTGGCTGGCTTTTTCGAAGCAACACTCGCGCACAGTCTGGTGCTGGCGTTTTTTCTCACCATGGTGCTGGGATTAAACGAGAGCGTCAGCACGCAATCCATGAGCGTAACAATCCATGCGTTGCGCTCAGTCACCGTCACGTGGCGTTGGCTCGCGACTGCGTTCCGTTGCGAAGTGGCAACCGCGCTGCTTCTGGGTGTGGCGTGCGGTCTTGTTGCCGGCGTCATTGTCTGCGTCTGGCGCAAAGATATGGGCGCGGCACTTGTCATTGGCGGTAGCATCGCGCTCTCGCTGGTGACGGCGTGCGCTCTCGGGTTGGGCGTGCCCTCGCTTCTGCACCGATTCAAGCTTGACCCAAAAATTGCGGCCGGCCCGGTCACACTAGCCTTGGCCGATTTTGTTGCGCTGGTGATTTATTTCACCGCCGCGTGGCTGGTTTTTCGATGAGCAACGTGTCAGTCATTATCCCGGCGCTCAATGAGGAGGAACCGATCGTTGGCGTCGTGCACGAATGCTTTGCGACCGGTTTATCTAACGAGGTGATCGTGGTCGACAACGGCAGCAGTGATCGCACAACCGAACGCGCGCGTGAAGCGCGTGCACGCGTCGTGACGGCTCCACGAGGCTACGGACGCGCATGCGCTGCTGGCGTTCGCGCGCTTTCGCCGGAGTGCGATATCGTTGTGTTTCTGGATGGCGACGGCAGCGACGTCCCGACGTTCATGAATGAACTTGTCGATCCCATCGTGCGCGGTACCCACGATTTCGTGATCGGATCGCGGACGCGCGGGCAACGCGAACCGGGCAGCATGAATTTCCAACAACTTTTGTCTGGACGCATTGCCGGATTGATTCTGCGACTGCTTTACGGCGTTTGTTACACCGACATGTGCCCGTTTCGCGCCATCCACCGCGACGCGCTCGCGAAACTCCACATGCGCGAGGAAACTTACGGCTGGAATTTGGAGATGCAGATGAAAGCCGCGCGCGATGGGCTGCGCATTCTCGAAATTCCGGTAAACCATCGCCGCCGCGCCGGTGGCGACTCGAAAGTTTCAGGCACTTTGCGCGGTACGTTTGTCGCGGGGGCCCGAATTATGGCGACGCTCGTCCGTGTAGCGCTCGAATGATCTTTCCACAGGAAATTCCTCCTAGCGATTCTGGTGTCCTTGTGTAGCGTCCGCCGATGCTTTCGATGCTCGACCTGGAGAGATTTCGGAACACGCCGCTTACCCGTGAACCATTCGAGTTTTTGATCGTCCCCGAATTTGTAAAGGCCGACGCGCGGCCGGCGATCGAGAAGGATTATCCCGAGGTAAACCGGCCTGGCAGCTTTCCGCTGCGCGAGGTAACGTACGGCACCGCGTTTGCGAATTTGATCGAGGAGATGCGCAGCGACGTGTTTCGTGAAGCGTTCGCGGAAAAATTCAACGTCGATCTCACTGATCGTCCTGACATGATCACAGTGCGTGGCCGCTGCACCGAAAAGGACGGAAAAATCCACACCGACTCGGAGACAAAGATCATCACGCTCCTCATCTACATGAACTCAGCTTGGGAATCTTCCGGCGGACAGCTTCGCTTACTGCGCTCCGGAAACGATCTCGATGACGTCATCCTCGAAGTGCCACCCACCGAAGGCACGCTCCTGGCATTCCGACGCAGCAACAATTCGTGGCACGGTCACAAGCCGTTCTCCGGCCCGCGACGTGTGATTCAATTTAACTGGGTGACCAGCGAAGCAGTGGTGCGCCGCGAGCAGAACCGTCATCGCTTGTCCGCGTGGATGAAAAAGCTCCGCGGCGCGTTTTCAGGCGAGAAGCAGGCGGCCTGACGCCGAACACATTTCCGAGGTGTTTCGCATTTACAACGAACACCTGTCGGCTTCATTCCACCTTTGGTAATTGAACGGCCATATCGAAAAAGCAGGGATAAAAAACGCTGAGGCTTCGGGACTGCAGTCCGCAGAGTTCTCGCGCATTTTACTGATCAAACCTTCGGCACTGGGCGACGTCGTCCATACGATCCCGGTACTTGTGAAGCTGCGCGGACGTTATCCGCGGGCGCGAATTGACTGGTTGATAACACCGGAGAACGCGGAGATCGTCCGCTGTCATCCAGCGCTCTCGAATGTCGTTCTTTTTGCGCGACGGGATTTTTCGAAGCGCGGGCGCAGATGGCGTGCGCTACTGGCATTTCTCGGTCTGCTCAAGCAAATCCGCCGCGCGAAATACGATTTGGTCATCGACATGCATGGTCAGGTGCGTTCGGCTTTTTTTGCTCTCGTGAGCGGAGCCCGCGTCCGCATCGGATTTGATCGGCCAATCACACGTGAACTCACGGTTTCCGCCGAGCACGATCTCAGAAATGTGCCAAGCCACGGCTGGCGGGGCGCGCGCGAAGGTTCATGGATCGCTTACACACATCGCATCCCGATTCCGACGCTCGATGTTCACGCAATTGATCGCTACCTATGGGTCGCGCCGTTACTTGGCCTCGATGATGATCCGCCAGATCTAACAATTCACCTCTCATCGGAAACCGTGCGTAACGTGGAGCGATTGCTGGAGGAGCACGGTGTGCCAGCATCCAAAAAGCTTGTTGTTCTGGTGCCCGGCACGATTTGGGAGACTAAGCATTGGACGATCGAAGGATTTGCAGGCGTCGCGCAGCAGTTTATTCGCGACGGATTTGCCGTGGCGCTCGCAGGCACAACACGCGATCAGGAGCGTTGCCAGCAAATCGCGGCCGCGGCGCGGGGAGCAATTGATCTTTCGGGTCAAACCACGCCGGCAGAATTAGCGGCGCTTATTCGGCGTGCAGAGGTGGCCGTGACGAACGATTCCGGCTCGATGCATCTCGCCGCGTCGCTTGGCAAACCGATGGTCAGCATCTTCGGACCAACGAATCCTGTTCACATCGGCCCTTACCAACGGCCGGAATCGGTCGTGCGCGTGGATTTGCCGTGTTCGCCATGCAATTATCGTCGGCTGAGCCAATGCCCATTTGGTCACGCCTGCATGAAACAGGTTACGTCTGCAATGGTAGTGGATCGCGTGCATAAAATCGTTGCGATTGGAAAGTGAATTTTGTTGTGGCGTTCGCCGCGGCGAACGCCCGGACCCAATCATCGGGCGCTTGGCAGAAGCGCCTCTACAACTCATATTCGTGCTGAATGAGTAGAACAAAGGCGATCCTCGCTGGTTTCCTCGCCGGTTTGCTCGGTGGAATCGTCATGACGACAGCGATGTTATTGCTTGCTGCGGTGGGTGTGGCGACACCGCTCCTTATCATCGGCGATCGCCTTTCGGTTTTCATCTCGCCTGGCCCGTTTCTTTCCCTCATGGGCAGGGTCGGCGGGTACAATCATCTGAAGCAACTTGGCGTTGGATCGACAATCGCTGGTCAACTTCTGGTTGCTGCGATTGGCGGAGCGATGTTCGGCTTGCTTTTGCGACGCAATGCGACGCGCGCCTCGGCGATTTGGACGATGTCGATCTTTGTTTTGTTACCCGTCGTGGCGTTCGCAATCGCGTTGTGGCCGGCCTTGGGCACAAGCTATGTTGGTCTGCCGATCGACGCCGCGCGCCTGGTCACTCTTGTCGGCTTCGCGCTGTGTTTTTTTTTGTTCGAACGAACGTTGGTCGTTTGTTTTCAATTTCTGGCAACGCGGAAAAGAGGGGAGCACCATTACGAGTTTAGTCCGGCCATTGGCCGGCGCGCGTTTGTTCTGAGCGCAATTGGAGCCGCAGTCGCGGGTGGCGGCATTGCGGTGGCTCGCAAACTTTATCGCGTCGCAACATTCAGCTACGACGGCACGCAATACAAAGGCCGCATTGTCGAGCCGATTACGCCTAACGAATTGTTTTATTGCGTGACGAAGAACGTGGTTGATCCCAGGTTGAATGTCGATCTTTGGCACCTTGAAGTGAACGGGCTTGTGCAAAATAACGCCGCGTGGCGATTTCAGGATCTCCGCGGGCTGCCAGCACGCGAGCAGCAGACGACGCTGATGTGCATCAGCAACGGGCTAGATGCAGGCCTGATCAGCAATGCTATCTGGAAAGGTGTTCCATTACGCGATTTGCTCGAACGAGCAGCGCCGCTTTCCAACGCCGCTCGGGTGCGCTTCCATGGTGTTGATAATTACACCGATACGATCCCTTTGGAGAAAGCGATGGAGCCAACTACTTTACTCGCCTACGACATGAACGGTGTCCGATTGCCGCACCGGCATGGCTACCCGTTGCGCGCGATTGTGCCGGGCTATTTCGGCGAAAAACATGTGAAATGGCTTACGCGCATCGAATTGACGGACGCGCAGGCGAAAGGGTTTTACGAAACGCAAGGTTGGGGACCCGATTTTATCGCGCCGACGCGCTCCCGGATCGATGTACCGGATCATGAATCACGATTCTCAATTAGCGAATTACAGCAGCCACTCGAACTGAAGGGCATGGCGTATGGCGGCGACCGCGGCATTTCGCGCGTCGAGGTCAGTTTCGATGACGGCAAATCGTGGCGCGAAGCCGACATCTATTATACAGGCGGCGATCTCGCCTGGTCGCTTTGGAAGGCGGAGTGGACGCCAGGCGCAGCAGGTGATTACGTCTTTGTCGTCCGCGCCACCGACGGTGAAGATGACGTGCAGGAATGGGAAGAGGATCGCAGCTTCTTCTCGGGCGTCACCGGCTTTCACAAGATTCTCGTGCACGTTACGGCGTGAGTTCGGCTGCGGGACTGGGCAGTTCGATATCGGTCCTTCGAACTTGCGCGGTGTGCTAGGTTTTATTGATGGAGAAAGTGATCATTGTTGGAAGCGGTTGCGCTGGATTGACAGCGGCGATTTATGCTGCGCGGGCTAATTTGAACCCGCTGGTGCTGGAAGGGCGGCAGCCCGGCGGCCAACTTTCGACGACGACCTTGGTAGAAAATTACCCGGGATTCCCGGATGGAATCGACGGACCCGAGCTCATTCTCAACATGCACAGGCAAGCCGAGAAATTTGGCGCCCGTTTCTCTTACGCGGAGGTGACGGATTTCGATGGAAGCAACAAACATGTCTGCATCAAAGCCGACGATGAATGGCTGGAGACGCAGGCGCTGATTATCGCCAGCGGAGCGTCGGCCCGCTACCTCGGACTGGAGAACGAAGAAAAATTAATCGGTCACGGACTGACTTCGTGCGCAACGTGCGACGGCGCGTTTTACAAAAATGTACCGGTCTGCGTGGTCGGCGGCGGCGATTCCGCCGCGGAGGAATCGTTGTTTCTTACCCGCTTCGCTTCAAAGGTCTATCTGATTCATCGCCGCGACAAAATGCGCGCCTCGGTAATCATGCAAGAGCGCGTGTTCGCGAACAAGAAGATCGAGCCGATCTGGAACACCGTCGTGACAAAATACATTCCCGATGAAAAAGGCGAGATGCGCGCCGTGCGTTTGCTCAACGTGAAGACAAACGAAGAACGCGAACTGGCGGTGGCATGTGTATTCGTGGCAATCGGTCATGATCCGAACACGCGGGCGTATCAAGACAAGCTCGACATGGATACAGACGGCTACTTAATCACAAAAAATCTGGCGGAGAGTAAACATCCAGGCGTATTCGTGGCGGGCGACGTTGCAGATCGCGTGTACAAGCAGGCGGTAACCGCAGCCGGTTCCGGATGTGCAGCGGCGATGGACGCGGAGAAATACCTCAGCGAGCTGGAGTCTTAATTTGCAATTTGCGAGTTGCGATTGATGAATGACTGAACGCGAACTCCTTAAGCGAACAAAGCAGTTCGCATTGCGCATTTTTAGACTTGTTGGTGCTCTGCCCCCAACAATTCAGGGAAAGGCAGTGGCTGCCCAACTGATAAGGAGCGGTGCGTCGGTAGCAGCGAGTTATCGCGCTGCCTGCCGCGCACGCTCGAAACCGGAGTTCATCGCTAAGCTTGGCGTGGTCGAAGAGGAAGCGGATGAAAGTGCGTTCTGGCTCGAACTAATAATTGAAACGGACTTGCTCAGTTTCGGGGAAATAAAGCCTCTATTAACTGAGGCACGCGAAATCGTCGCGATCATGGCGTCGTCGAAAAAGACCGCGGCGAAATTGCAAATTGCAAATCGCAAATCGGCAATCCGATGAAAATCTGCGACCTGACCCAATTTTATTCTCCGTTAAGCGGCGGCGTAAAACGGTACGTTCACGAGAAAGTTGCGTACATCAACAACTACACGCCTGAGAACGAACATGTTCTCATTGTCCCTGGCCCAAAAACTGAAGTAACCAGCAGTGCGCGGTCGCGGATCTATTCAATTCATTCTCCGTTAGTTTCGCGAAGTTCCCGCTATCGCGCGCTCCTTAATTTACGTGCGATCGAAGAGATCCTGGATCGCGAGCGCCCTGATCTCATCGAATCGGCCGATCCATACCAGGTTGGCTGGAAAGCGGTTTCGGCCGGACGCAGGCTGAAAATTCCAGTTGTTGGTTTTTATCATTCGCATTTTCCGGAAGCATATCTACGCGGAAGCGCGAGATTATTCGGAGAGCGCGGCACGCGCCGCGCTATGAAACTGACCCGCGCCTATGTGCGTAGGCTTTACAATCGCTTCCAAGTCACGCTGGTGCCTTCCGAAAAGCTGGCCGGCGTTCTTTCAGAATGGGGCGTGCACAATGTCCGGCCGGTACGGCTCGGTGTGGACACCGGCGTTTTCAACCCCGTGTCAGATGACGCGCAAGCGACTCGCCAGGCGTTGGGAATCAGCGACAGCGAGACGTTACTTCTTTACGTCGGTCGCCTGGCCAGGGAAAAGAACACGCGAACATTGTTTGGGAGCTTTGAGCTTTTGCACCGACGGCGCGCGAATGAATTTCGCCTCCTGGTCATTGGTGACGGGCCGCAGCGCAACGAGCTTCGAAAATTGCAATCCCGCAGTTGCGGAGAAAACGTAATGTGGATCCCGTATTGCGCCTGCGCCGCTGATTTGGCGCGTTACTACCGCGCAGCCGATCTCTTCGTTCATCCCGGTGTCCAGGAAACATTTGGACTTGTCGCGCTGGAGAGTCAGGCGTGCGGAACACCGGTAGTTGGGATTCGCGGGAGCTACATGGACAAGATTATTTGTCATGACCAGGAATGGTGGGCGCGAGAGAACAGCGCGGAAGCGCTGGCCGGCGCAATCGCCCGTTGGCCCACAAAAAAATTGTCAACCGTCGGCGGAAATGCGGCAGAGACGGCAGGCAGTCAGTACACCTGGCTCCGGGTGTTTGAGGAACTGTTTTGCATTTATCACGAGGTTCGCGCAAACTACCGCCGATTTTGATGGCGAACGACGACCACAAGCCGTTCCTCATTCGTGGCTATCGCAGATCGGACCGCGAAGCGGTAAGAAGACTCTGCTGCAACACGGGCTTTCTTGGCGACCCGATTGATCCTGTGTACGAGGATCGAGAATTGTTCGCTGATTTCCTCACCACTTATTATACCGATCACGAACCCGAATCGTGTTTTCTCCTGGAGGTGGACGGCGAGATTCGCGGTTATTTGCTCGGCTCGCGCAAGCCGCTACGAAACCAGCTGTACGCATTGTATCAAAACGTCTGGCTCTTTTTTCGCGCGCTTATGCGTTATTTTCTCTACAACAAACGCTCCCGCCGCTTCATTCGCTGGGTTCTTGTGCATGGCTGGCGCGAAGTACCCGCAGCGCCGCGGCGCACGCCGCATTTTCACGTCAATTTGCTGCCAGACGCTCGCAAAGTCTCGACAACACGCGCGCTCATGAGCGCGTATTTGAGTTATCTATATCGCTCCGGCGAAAAGCGCGTCTACGGCCAGATTATCACATTTGAAAGCCGACGCGGTGAGAGAATGTTCGAGCGCTACGGATTTAAAGTGCTAAACCGGGCGGAGATCACAAAATACAGGGCAATTTATCCCAAATCGGTTTATCTCAGCACCGTGATTAAGAATCTAGAAACCGCCGAACCGCTCTCGGTCACGACACGTTCACGTTTGTAACACCCGCAGCTTGTTCCAAGCGGCGCCGTGCGTTAGTTTGCGCCGCGTTTTCTTCGCCGGCATAGCTCAGCTGGTAGAGCAGCTGATTTGTAATCGAGAAAGCTATTTTTGCTGGCTTTAGCTATCATTGGCTATCGATTGAAGATCAGTAACTTACAGGGATTTCTTGGATTTGATGCTTAGCTAAAATTAGCCATTTTTGGCCCTTTTTCTGAGCTAGCGTATACAATTGCGGTATACAATTTCGACGGTCCGCTCGGCTGCTTAGATTTTCACAGCGCGCGCGGCCGAAAGATCAGAATCGCGTCGTCTCAAGTTTCTCGATAAGACCG
>CATPBS010000357.1 GCA_955652715.1 uncultured Candidatus Udaeobacter sp. | reverse complement strand
CGACAATTATCGCGCGATTGCCCTGAAACATGAGCGAGCCAAATCCGAAAATTTATTTGCTGCCGAATCTGATGACGGCCGGCAATTTATTTTGCGGCTTCACCGCCACGCTGAAAATTCTTGAGGGCGCGCTGCTTCAAAGCACCAACGCCGATCTCGCGGCCGATCGCTTCCACGAGGCGATCTGGTTTATTCTCGGCGCCTTCGTTTTCGACTTTTTGGACGGAAGACTCGCGCGACTAGGCGGACATGAGAGTGCTTTTGGTCGCGAGTTCGATTCGCTCGCGGATATTGTTTCATTCGGGCTTGCCCCGGCGTTGATGGTGTATCGGGTCGTTCTCAACGAATTTCCGAACGCATGTTGGATCATCGCTTTCCTTTACCTGGCTTGCGGCGCACTGCGCCTGGCCCGTTTTAATTCCGCGGCCGCGAAGCGTGACGGAGGGGATCATCAAAACACTTTCACGGGTTTCCCCATTCCAGCCGCAGCCGGCTTGATTGCATCGATCACGTTATTCCTCCTTTGGCTCGCCGAAGGCGAACATCACCTTGGCAACTGGCGCTTCGTTTTGCCGCCATTGTTGCTCTTTCTTTCCTTCATGATGTTCAGTCGCTTTAAATATCCGAGCTTCAAGGCGATTGATTGGCGAACGACAAAATCGATCCCGCGGTTTCTGGCTATTAGTGTAATTCTCGTCTTCACAGTGATGAACTACGAGTGGATGCCCGCGGTGCTGTTCCTGGCCTACTTGCTTTACGGAGTGCTGAGGCCATGGCTCTCCCGCGAGTGGCGACGCGAAATCGAAGAAGAAATCGGCGAAGAACCAACCGCGGAAACTGCTGAACAAACACGCTAAGTCGACAATCTATCGCGTTGGCATCGGTGCCTTCGCTACACGACTCGGCGGTCGGAGACCGCCGCTACGGTTTCTGATTTAAGCGCGCCAGAATTTCCGGATCACGCACGTCGGCCCATTCGCCCGTGAGCTCGAGCGCTTGCACTTTCTTACCGGACTGCGCGAGATCGCGAATGGCGTCGGTCAGCTCGTATTCCCCGCGTGGCGACGGTTTCAATTTCGCCGTGAACTCGAAAATGCTCGGTCGAAATGCGTAGAGCCCGGCGTTGTACCAAGGGCTCGTCGCTTCGCCCGGTCGTGATTTCTCGCGGAGGTCGAGAAGCTCCATCCGGTCATTCAGAAAAACCGCACCGCCTTTACTCACATCTTCGCCACGCGTGACCGTGACAATTGCTTCCACATCTTCGGGAAGATCAACAACGCGCTTGTAGTTCGCCGGATCGACCAAAATATCGCCATAGCTCAAAATGAACGGACTATCGCCGACGAAATCGCGGGAAAGATCGACAACGCGACCAGTCCCGTCTTGCACTGTCTGCGTCGCGTACTGAATGCTGATGGTGTTGCGCGAACCGTCACCGAGAAAATTCTGCACCGCATCAGCGCGATAGCCAACTATCATAAGAAACTCCCGTATTCCTGCGTCACGCAATCCTTCGATGATGTGCTGCAAAACTGGTTTGCCGCGCACTACGATCATCGGCTTGGGAAGCTCGTTGGTTAGCTCACGCATGCGCGTGCCGCGCCCCGCTGCGAGCACGACAGCCTTGTCGATTTTCGTCATCAGTCTCTGCTCTAAAACTGGCTAGCGGCAGCGATCACGATGTCTTCTTTTCTGTGATGATTAGCGCAGGCAAATTAGCTTGTTTGATCAATTCACTCACTTTGGGGACTTCTTCATCCCTGAGCTGCGCCCATTTTTTCAACTGCTCGTCGAGCTGACTGCTTAACATTTGGAAGACGTCGAGTTGCGGCTTGGTCGGCTCAGCATCGCCGGAGTCGATCAGGTGGCTAAACGTGTCAAGTCGCTCGTTCAACATGTTTGGGAAAGCGAGATTCGCTTCGGAACCTTTCATATTGACCTGAATGAGCTTCTGCTCCACTTCGGACATTTTGTGATCGAGATCGTCCGCCGCCGCGAGCGCTGGCTTTAAACGTTGATCGTCGCCGAAACGTTTGTGCAGGGTTTGAATCTGCGATCGCAGATCGCGGATTTCATTGACGGCCTGATGCAGTTGGGAAATCCGATCGTTCACCTGCACCGCTAACGTGAACTGTTTTTGCAACCCGGCTTCCTGTCCCTTTGTTCGCGGATCGATCACCAAATGCAGCGGCCCAGTCTGCGATTTGCCGCCGGCAGTCAGTTTCACTTGGTAATCGCCGGGCAACGCAAGCGGGCCCTTGGGACCTGTCCCGGAATAAAACGCGTCCGGGATTTGGACCGGATCATCGTAGCGCAGATCCCATGCGAACCGATTCATCCCTTCGTTGGCTGGAATTGTTTTTACGCGCTCGACGCGATCCGGCCACTCAGGCGGTTGCTCGCTTTCCTTTTTTTCCTTGCTGGAAAGATGCCTGACGACTTTACCTGAAGCATCGAGGATCTCGAGTGAGACTTCTTCTTTCGGCGCGGTCTTGAAATAATAATCGACGATTGCTCCGGGCGGCGGGTTATCACCCACTGGCTGGCGTTTGTCGAATTCCTCAGGGTAATGCAAGCGCAACGCGGTCTGCGGCTGATAAAGAATAACGTCCGGTTGACCGGATTGCGTATTCACTTGCCGAAGCGGCGTCAGGTTGTCCAGCACCCAGAAAGAGCGCCCGTGCGTCGCTACCACCAGATCATCATCTTTTACAACGAGATCGTGAATCGGTGTTGTGGGCAGATTTAGTTGCAACGGCTGCCAATGCCCACCCTTGTCCAACGAAGCGAAGACGCCGAGCTCGGTTCCTGCATAGAGCAAACCTTTACGCTTAGGATCTTCGCGCGCCGCGTGCACATATGCGCCATCGGGAATTCCTCGCACGATTGAGGTCCAGGTTTTCCCCAGATCGGTCGTTTTAAAAATGTACGGCTTAAAGTCGTCGAGTTTATGTCGATCCACCACGACATAAGCGGTGTTGGCATCGTGCGGCGAGGGTTCGATCAGATCGACTGTACTCCACTCCGGCATCTTCGGTGTGACATTGGACCAATGCTGGCCGTCATCGGTGGTGACATTCACGAGCCCGTCGTCTGTACCTGCCCAGATGGTGCCTTGTTTTATTGGCGATTCAGCCAGCGCAAACACGGTGTCGTAGTATTCGACCGAAGTGATGTCGTTCGTTAGCGGACCGCCGCTCGGCTGCTGTTTCGATTTGTCGTTGCGCGTGAGATCACCGCTGATTTGGGTCCAGCTTTGTCCGTGATCTGTCGATTTGAAAACGCATTCGGCGGCGGTGTAGAGCACATCCGGGTTATGCGGTGAAAGCATGAGTGGTGAGACCCATTGAAAACGATGGGCAAGATCGACAGCGCCATGCCCGGCATTATCCAGAGGAACCGGACTAACGTCCCGCACTTCCTCTTTATTTTTGTCGTAGCGAGTGATGGACCCTTCGCTGTTAGAGTAGATGATGTGCCAATCGCGGGGGTCAGGCACGACGAAGCCGCATTCTCCGCCGCCGGCTTCAAACCAATTCTGTCGTCCGATCACGCCGGAATCAGTTCGACTCGCGATTCCAACGTTCGAGTTGTCCTGTTGCGCGCCGTAAATGTGGTAGGGGAACGCGTTATCCACTGCCACATGATAAAACTGCGCGGTGGGCTGGTTATTTTGAGTGGTCCAGCTTTTGCCCGCATCGGTGGAGATGCTGACACCGCCGTCATTCGCATTTGCAATCCGGTCCGGGTTCGTCGGATCAATCCAAAGCCCGTGATGATCTCCGTGCCGTGCGGGCATGAGATTAAATGTCTTTCCACCATCGACTGATTTGAAGAGTCCCGTGTTTAAAAGGTAAACCGTATCCGCGGATTTTGGATCAGCATAAACTTTGCTGAAGTACCAGGCGCGTTGACGAAATCGGCCGTCCTCATTAACGCGGGTCCAATGCTGCCCGGCATCATCGGACCGGAACAGGCCGCCTTCCTTGGCTTCAATAATTGCATAGACGCGGTTAGGATCCGCTCCGGAAATGGCGACGCCGATCTTGCCCAGGATTCCTCCAGGAAGCCCGTTACCTTCCAGATGTTTCCACGTGACGCCGTTGTCTTCCGAGCGATACAGCCCGCTACCCGGACCCCCGCTGGAGAAAAACCATGGCTGCCGCTGCGCCTGCCACAGCGATGCGAAGACGATGTTCGGATTATGCGGATCGAAAACAATGTCGATGCCGCCAGTGTTTTCATCTTTCGACAGAACTTTCGTCCACGTTTTACCGCCGTCGTTTGTGCGAAAAATTCCGCGCTCCTGATTTGGGCCAAACGCATGGCCTAACGCCGCCACGAGAACCACGTTCTCATTTCGTGGATCGACAATCAGCGCGCCGATCTGCCGCGTATCTTTCAAGCCGATATTCTCCCAGGTTTTTCCGCCGTCGATCGATTTGAAGATTCCAGTTCCGTACGTTGTATTACCGCGGATCGCCGCTTCGCCCGTGCCGGCGTAAATCACATTATGATCCGATGGCGCGACTGCGATTGCGCCAATCGAGGAAATCGGTTGCTTGTCGAAAAGAGGAACCCAGTTTGCGCCGCCGTCGGTTGTTTTCCACACTCCGCCGGCGACGGCCCCAAAATAATATGTGTCCGCCTCGCCGACGACACCTTCGATTGCGAGCGCACGGCCGCCGCGAAACGGACCGATTTGTCTCCAACGCATTCCATTGAACAGCTTTTCATCGATCACTCCAGACGGCGTCGGGGTGGGGGATGGGGCAGGTTGAACAGAAGCCGGGAAGACCAATATGGAAACAGCGAAAATGATTGGAACCAGCTTAAAAGAACGGTAACTCGGCGTAATCATCCGCCTAAGGTGAAAAGCTTGCGACTTGGTTCAACTGGAATTGCGCGTTTCGTCTGTAGCCGCTTCGCTGTGCGAAGCGAGTTGCGATGCGTCGCCCACAGGGCGACGGCTACAGGGCCAGCCACGTTGCCAAACCAATGAGCAATTATCCGCAAGTTCCGCCGAGGCTCCGTCGCATTTTTCCACACCATCCAGTGTACTTTGTCACATTCTGCACGCATCGACGCAGAGCCATCTTGGCAAGCAAAACTGTAAATGCAGCTTTTCGTGCGTTTGCGATGCGTGCTTATACTGAACATAACATCGCGGTCGGGCGCTATGTGATCATGCCTGATCACGTTCATTTTTTCGTGTGCGGACCGGACGATTTTAATTTGGGACGATGGATCGGTTGCTTAAAACAAGCACTTGCGAAACGAATGGGCCAGAGAAATCGCGCGGTCGCAATTTGGCAACGTGGTTTCTTTGATCACCTTCTGCGAAACGATGAGAGTTATGGTCAGAAATGGAACTACGTTCGCGAGAATCCAGTTCGGGCAGGCTTGAAGACGCGCGCTGAAGAATGACCTTACGCAGGTGAGATTGTGATCATCGACCGCGCCTGAAACTGCAGCCGCTTCGCTGTGCGAAGCGAATAACCAGGGCAACGGCTACAGTTGTATTGTGCCCGAACTGCGAGGGTGGAACGACGAAGGATGATAAGTTCCGAATAATCAGAAGCCGCCGAATTATGTCGTCATTCCGCCTCGCCATTTTCCACGCGTCATTTTGTTAAGCATTCATTGCAGCCATCTCCCGGGCATGGGCTTCACGGGCGGTCCCACCGGTTGAGTCGCCGCCGAAGTGCCGTGCCGCGTAATACGACCCAATCACAAGAACTGCGGCAATGAGCTGAGCAACGAGCGTTTCAACTGTGGGGAAGACCGCAAACCAGAGTCCCATCCACGGTGGCAAATAATCTTTCAGCGAGTTGATTTGAGTAGTGGAAATCCAATGTGCCAGCTGCATTTCCTGCGCTTGCTCGCCTACCATAACCAGCAACACGACTCCGAGAAGAATGCCGGTGGCGATTAACATTTTGCGGTACGGCAGACGCTGCTGGAGAAGAAACGTCAGCACGGCCACGATTCCTGTCAGCAAAATCCCCAGCAGCGCACCTTTCAGCACCACCGCGCCGCCGAGCCTCAGATGATAGCTTTGCAAAAAAAGGACGACTTCAAATCCTTCCCGATACAGCGAGGTGAATCCGAGCAGGACCAATCCACACCAGAGACGCCACTGGGAGATTTCAGCGACGCGCGCATTATCGAGTAGCGTTTTACGGCGGCGATTATGCGCGCGAATCCATCCGCCCCAGTAAATTTTGTGGAAAAACCAGTTCATGATTACGAGGAGAACAATGACGGCTAGTAGCCCGGTGGCGGCTTGCAAATCGAGCGCGGAGATGTTTTCGCTGAGCGAGCCGACAATGCGCACTGCGATTAGCCACGTGATCAGGCTGGCGATCAACGCAAGGCCTGCGCCGAGAGCGACTGGTTGGCGATGCACCCGTTTGGTGCCAGTCATACTGGCCGTGATGGCAGCCAATACGAGAATGCATTCCAACCCTTCTCGGAAAACGAGAATGCTGATATCGAGAAACGCGACGGTCGGGCTCGTGTTGGGGCGCATTGGATCCGGCGCGCCGTGTGCGGTGACTGCCTGCCAAACCAGTATCGCGATCACAAAAAGCGCCGCTACGATAACGCTGATGCGCAGAGCAGCCTTCATTTTGCGGTTAGACTTTATCACAGGGACAAGGCGACTGCTGCCGATCAGTTGCTTTTTTTTAGCGGCTGCTTGCTGGTTTGACGGCCTATTCGTCACTTCATAAAAGCCAAGATTGCTGGCGCTGCGCCAGTTCACTAGGATCATGCGAAAATGTCGAAATACGTTCTGGATCATCATTTGAAAGGCGAGGGCGAGCGCTTGGCGTTGATGTCAGAATTGCTAGATCCGATGCATCGCCGGCACATCGACTCGCTTGATATTGTCAGGCCGGGAGCGCGGACGCTCGAAGTTGGATGTGGCAACGGATCGATTTCTGCGTGGCTTGCGGAACGCGTGAGTCCTGGCGGAAAAGCAGTGGCAGTCGATCTCGATCTGTCGCTAATCGAAGTGCGAGCGCCGAATCTTGACTTGCGCCAAGGCAACATCGTTGCTGGTCCGGTAGAGCGCGGCACCTTCGATCTCGTGACCGCGCGCGCTGTACTGCACCATGTTCCCGATGCAGAGTCGGCAATCACGAATTTGGTTGCAAGCCTGCGACCGGGCGGCGGGCTTCTACTCATTGAGCCTGATTTTCTTCCTGTCAGTGTCGCCGAGCCGCAGGAGGTACGAGCGTTCTGGGACGGGTGGCTTGCCTGGTCGTGCGAACGTGGGGTCGATTACCACATCGGGCGCGCCCTGGCGCCACGACTCGCAGCGCTGGGTTTGACGCAAATACGCGGCAGTGCGGAAACGGCCATCTACAATGGCGGCTCGCGATGGGCTGATTACTGGATGCAGACGATCACCGAACTTCGCGATGAACTGATAGGTTCCGGCAAACTCAACGACGCGATGGTAGACACATTTCTTCGGTATTGCGCCGACTCTAATTGGTGGACCCAGACTATTGCTTTCACAGTCGTGCACGGTCGCGCGCCACGCGCCTAGGAAAACTTGGGCACGCGAGGCGCGCGGTTGTGATTTTGCGTCCATCGAGTAACTTCGGCGGTGCGACGTTTTCGGGCGTTTACTTTGGTCGAGATTGCCCTGGCCATCTTCATACTGATGCTACTGCTGATGCTGGCGGTGCCCAGCTTAACCGGTGTGATCGCAAGCAGGCGACTGAAGCAATCCCTGGATGGGTTCAACAATCTTGTGCGCCAGGCGCAGGAGCGAAGCGTGACAGAGCGTCGCCCTTACGTGATTGTTTGGGGCAAAAACACTGTCCTGCTGCGGCCTGAAGTTTTTGCAGAAGACGAGGAAGCCAAACCGACAGCGGAATTTTATCTCAGCAAGGGAACGTTGCTGAGACTCTCCTTGCCAGCAGCGTTGGCCCAAGAGCATCCGCCGGAGTGGATATTCTGGCCATCTGGAAATTGCGAACCGGCAACTATCCAGTTCAAAGGCCCGGCTGGTTTGTGGACAGCGAATTACTCGCCGCTGACGGCGCAGCCCGAGGTTACGCAGTATGGAGCAAGGTAACGGAAACAAAATTCGACATCCAAAATGCGAAATCCGAAAGAGTCGTTGGGCTTTCGCTCTTTACGAGGTTCTGATCGGCGTGGCGATATTTGCAATCGGCGTGATCGCACTGGGACGCGCGGTCGAGAATTGTCTCAATGCGAGCACGATCACCGCGGAAGAAGGAGCTGTGCGCCAGATCTTATCCGATCGCATGGCGGTAGTTCAAGCTGCGCCGGGTGTTCCTGACGCTGAAAAGGAATTCAAGATCAAGAGCAATCATGGTATGGTAAAGTTAATCCAAAAAAGCGCCGCCGCGGGATTGACTGAACCCGACAACACCCTGCTTAGCGGAATCAGTGTTGTGACGCTGACTGCTCAGTGGCAGCACACCGGCATCCCGCAATCAAAACAGATTCGGTTTTATGTTTATCGGTCCGGATAAAAGCAGACTTAGTATTCGAAATTCCATTGGCTTCACATTGCTCGAGATCATGTTGGCAGTGGGGATCCTTGGGATGATGTCGCTGGCCATTTTTCGCTTTGTGCAATCGAACATGATTGCGTTGAATCTCTCATCGGAAACAGCCGCTGCGGATGCGCAATATGACGGGCTGCGCGACCTGCTCACGGCCGAATGGGAAAGCTTGAGTCCGTTCCGAGCAAACGTCACTGGAGAGGCGTTCAAGTTAAATGATCGCGAGCGCGATGAGATAAAGTGGAATTCCAGCGCGGGGCCCGGACTGCTTACGCGGTATGCGCCGGGTCAATTTACCGTTACGCTGCGGTTGCAACCGGCAAACGAAAAAGGCGACCGGCTGGATCTTGGTTTTTTGCGAAAACCACAAGGGGGTTCCGATACTGCAGAGGTACGCGAGACTTGGGTGCCATTAATCAAGAACGTGACGAGCCTCGAAATCAGCTATTTCGATCCGAGCGCGAACACCTGGCTGGATCGGTGGCCAAGTGGCGGTCGATTGCCCTCGCTCGTAAAACTTGCCATAGGAAGGGCTGATTCATCGGTGCCGTGGGAAGCAATTATCCCGCTCAGGCGCACACCGTATTCACCGAATTGACCGAGCGCGATGGTATGAAGACACCTTCTGCACATTCGAAATCGGATGCGGGCGCTGCGCTCCTGTTAGCACTCTGGGCGTTATTTTTGATCAGCGCGATGGTGATCGCATGGGCGCTTAACATTAATTCGCGGCTCGCGGTCTCCAGCAATGCCAACCGCGTTGTAGAAGCCGAAGCAATGGCAGCCTCAGGTGCGGACATTGCACTGCATCCCATCATCAAACCTGACTCTCCAAACTTGCATGGAAAAATGAAGGACGGGGAAACTTACGACGTCCAGATGACTGGTGAGTGCGGCCGCCTAAACTTGAATTTCCTTACCCAGGGTGAAGATCCGACGAAGCTAGCAATTCTGCGCCAATATCTCGCCGTCAAAGGCATCGAGGTGAACGACCTCGACGTGATGATGGATTCGTTGCTCGATTGGGTGTCGCCAACCAGAGGACTTCATCACTTGAACGCGCCGCCTGAGACCGACGATTATCGTCCGCCCCACGCCCCCCTAAGTTCCGTGGATGAGCTTAAGAAAGTCTTTGGGTGGGCCGAACTTACGTCGAAAGCCGGTTGGGACCAAGATTTCACCGTCGTAGCCAACTGTGGTCCAATTGATTTGGCCTGGGCATCGCGCGACGTGTTGCGCGCCCTGCCAGGCATGGGAGACGATTCGGTTGACCGTTTCCTTCAGTTAAGGCGCGGGCCCGACGGAATTGATGGAACGGCTGATGATTTTCAATTTAACGCGACTACTGGAACATCCGTACCGCCTGATGTCCAGGCTGCGTTAGGTTTGAATCCACAGCAATTTCAGCAGATTCAGGCGCTGGTTCAATTTAAAGGGCCGGTCTTGCGCGTCGTCAGCGTAGGAAGATCACGTGACGTTACCCGCTCTGTGGAGATGATAGTGCTCAAACAGCCGGGAGGAGTTGGCCGGCCTCAAGTATTCAGCTGGAAGGAGCTTTGATATCGAGCCCGGGACCGCATCCATTTTCATAATTCCAGCCGCGCACGGCTGGAATTTTCTCCGCTCAGCTGAGCAAAACGGTTCGTGGAACGTACGCAAGCTGCAAACGTTGGAAGAAGCAGTGCCGCTACTTGTTGCGACTGACGATTTTGTCCTTGGCTTGCCTGTTTCGGCCGTGCTTGCCCAGCGATTTCGTCTGCCAAGTGTCGATCCGGCCGAGTTTCCGGAAATGATTCGGATCCAGATCGAGAAGCTGCTCCCGTTCGCGGCCGATGAAGTGACAACCGATTTTGAGCTGATCGAGCAGAACGAGAGCGAGAGTGTGGTTTCAGCAATCGCAATTAGAAACGAACAACTCACTGAGATGGCTTCACCGCTATTGCAGCGAGGTTACATCCCGCAACAAGTCACCGTCTATGCCGCGCAGCGCGCGAGCACCCATGCCCCCAATGGCAGTGCTGTTTTAATTTACCCGGAAGGCGAGACGCTCGTTTATGCCATGACGGAGAACGGCAAGCTGAGCCTTACCCGGGTGTTTGAAGGCGGCAATGGCGAGCAGCTACAAGTTGAATTGCCGCAGTTGCGACTCAGTGCCGAGCTACAGGGCATAGATGCCTCCTATCCGAATGTGTTGCTGGACGAGACCTGTTATGAACTGCGCGACACCGTGGAGGGAATTTTGTCCAGTCCGACCGAGATAGTTGGCATCGAGCTGCCACCCGCGCCGGTCAAACTGAACCTTTTACCAGACAGCTGGCGACAGCGCCGTGTGCAATTGGTAAGGCAAGCAGAATGGCGAAGGCGGCTCCTTTGGATAGGTGGCGCTTATGCCGCGCTTCTTTTATTGTTGCTCGCCTATCTCGGTCTTTTGCGGTTTCAGATAGCGCGGACTGACCGGCGTATAGCGCACGATGCGCCTGGGACCGAGTTCGTGCGCGCGACAGAGACAAAGTGGAAAGCGCTCGCACCCGCGATTGACGCGCACTATTACCCTGTCGAAATCTTGCTGCATCTTTTTGAAAGCCTGCCGTCCGCCGACGTACGCATCACAGCGTACAACCAGTCGGCGCGACAGGTTTCCGTCGACGGCGAAGCGAACACGGCTGCTCTGGCTTACCAATTCATTGAGAAGGTAAAGAAGAATCCAGACTTGCGAGCGTTTCAATTTGACATGGCTGCGCCTCGCATTTTGGCCAACGACCATGCGCAGTTTCGATTGGAGGGAAAAGCAAAATGATGCCGGCGTGGTACCACCGATTGAATGCACGCGAGCGTGTGCTCTCGTGGATAGTTTCCGGAACGGTCTTCGTGCTGCTCAATCTTTGGATTTTGAGTTGGATCCTGGGCGCGCTCAGCGGCGCGCAGAAGGAAGTGGCGGCACGTCGAGCCAAGTTGGCCGAGCAAGCTCTTTACGTGAAAGAACGGGATCTCTGGATGAAACGCGACGAATGGATTCAGAAGCACCAACCCGTCCTCAAGAATCCTGCGGAGGCCTCCGCGCTGCTTGAGCAGTTAAAGGAGGTCGCTGGCAAATATAACGTCCTGATCGAGAATCCTGCAATTGGATCCGGGGAGACCACGCCCTACCATCAAACGGTTTTTGCTTCCATTGAAACGAAAAGCCCGTGGCCGCCGCTCGTACATTTCCTTTACGATGTGCAAAGACCAGACGCCTTTATTGTTCTCGAAAGTGTTAATCTGGTCATCGATGGCAGCGATCCCACTATGATGCGCGGTAAATTTAAAATCGCCCGGTGGTTTGCGCCGGCGCAACGAACCAAGTAATAATTAGCAAGTAAACTTATGAAATATTCCGTTACGGTAACATTGCTTCTCGCTGTTCTCGGGCTGATTCACAGTCAGGCCGAGGAAGTTCTGCCGCCACAGTTTAGCTTCGATCGCTATTCAAAGATGGTGGATCATTCGCCATTCGCGGTCGCGACGGCGGGTGCGGCGCCTGCGTCTACGCCTGATTTTGCAAAAGACCTTTACATCGCCAACGCTGCGCGTTCGCCCGAAGGCGATATGGTCACGCTCGCTTCCACTTCCGACCACAATTTCAAGAAATACCTTACGACCAAAGAGCCGGCGGACGGCTACAGCATCGCGAATATCGAATGGTCGGACAAGGTCGGTGCGACGAAGGTAACAATCAGCAAGGATGGAAATTTTGCGACTATCACGTTTAATCAAGCGCTCTTGTCGCAGAACGCGCCAAATGCCGGCCTTGCTTCCAGAGCACTGATGCCGCCCACTCCTCCGGTCCCGGTCTCTAACGTTCCTAACGCAATTGCGCCGAATTTACCTGGGGGGATACCCGCTGAACTGCAACAGCTGATTCCCGCTCGAGACGCCGCTCGGCCACATGCGCGTGGGCTGATTCAGCGGAACCCGAGAGGCTCGAAGGTGCCTCCACAGACGTCAGCCACGAAGCAGTAAGCCTCAAGCCGCTTGCCGCACAGCGGGTTAACCGCCGCCCCAATCGTCGTCTGCCGTGTCGGCTTGGCGGTCGGGCCCTGCCGAAAACAAATCGTAGCCGCCCGAGTTTTTCTGACCAGGATTGCGGTAAATATAATCGCTGCCCCATGGATCTTTTGGTAGTTCTCTGAACAACTGATACCAGCGAGTAGGTCGCGGGTCGTTCTGCGGTTGGGTCACGAGCGCCTGCAAACCCTGTTCCGATGTTGGATAAAAACCGTTCAGGCTTTCGTAGAGTTGCAGCTGCGTCTTGATCGCCTGAAGATCGGCTTGAACGCGCATAGTTTTGGCGATCGCAGTCGTATTGCCGAGTTTTGAAATCGCTACTCCCAATATGATCACGATGATGCTCACCACGAGCATGATCTCCAGTAGCGTGAAGCCCTGCTGTTTTCTTTTCGTTCTCATCTCAAATGGAGCAGGAGCCCTTCGTCCTGCGCGCGATCACATTACCGAAGTCTTCAAGAATTGCTAGTGGCCGGCGCGCAGAAGATAATCCGATTTGTCCCAAATATATTTTAACTGAATCTGCGTCGCGCGAATTGCGGAAGATCCGGTGCCAACTGCGTTGGCGACAACCAGGTCGTTCGGCCCGACTTTCAAGATTGTAGCTGGCACAATTTTCTGGGCGCGCAGCCACCCCGTATAGTGGAAATGCATTTGAGGAGTGAGCGGTTCCACCGCACCGCGGTAACCCGGGTCAGCCAAGTCCGGCAGCGTCAGAGAAACCGGTCCGATATTCTGGCCGTTAAGATAAACTTCCGGTGGAGCATCAATGGTGGGATTGGCGACTTCGAAAGTGAGCAGCCCCGTTAGCGGTTGCGCTTCAATTGGAAATTGGAACACAGCACTTTCCTGCGTTTCTCCATCAATCCGGATTGGGTCAGCGGAGAGAGTTGCAGTGACGGTTCCAAAGTTCTCAACGTCCTCGGGCGGCGCGTGCAGAGCCGGTGCCGATGAGAACGGCTCTGGAATCATGTCGCGATGTTCCGCGTTTACCGGATGCACTACTTGACTTGTTGTCATCCAATCGAGATAGGCTGCCCGGATCGTCTTTCCATCGCCTGGCACCTCGATATCGATAGCTGAGGCGCCGGTCATCGGGATGAGCACGGAATCTGAATTGGGCAGATTCATTCCCACACCAAGAGTGCCCGAGCGCAAAATGTGGGTGCCAGATTCATCCCACGCGATCAATTCAGGCTGCTGGTTCGGTTTGTCGTCGAAGAACAAACGGAAAAAAAGAACCTGATAATCGGAGCTTGGCTGCGTGACGCGAATGCGAAAGATGCTCTTTGACGTGCCACCGAGTTCCGTCGTCTCGCCCGGCAAGAGCGTAAGCGCTTCTACCCATGCCGGGGTGTTTTGAGTTTTTGAATTGCGAGGTGCATTTTGTCGCAGATCAAGCCAGGCGCTTTCTGGAAAAGATTGCGCAGTGACTTCGACCGGAGACGGAAGGCCTTCGGTCAAAGCTTCCTGCGCGCATACGCGGCAAACCGCAGCGAGGAAGATCGCAAAAGCAGCGCGAACTAACATTGGGCTGCGGAGATTATTCGCGCACAACCTGCTTTGCAAGCTTTCACTTTCAATGCGGTCTGATTTGCAAGCTGTGGGTCATCTCAAACACAGCGGATAAAATACTGAAGACAACCAGGCCAACCAGAGCGGCGATCACCACGATGATGATCGGCGGAATCAGCTGCGAGATCACCCCCACGCTCCGGTCAAGTTCGCGCTCATAAACGTCGGCGATAGCTTGCATGGTCTCGGCGAAATGTCCGGTCTGTTCTCCTACCCCCATCATGTCGGTAAACAAATCTGGAAATAATTTTTGCTCTTGCAAAGCAGCGGAGAGTGTCGCGCCATCGATAACCGCCCTGCGCACGTCGCCAAGCTTAAGTTCGAGAAAGCGGTTTCCGGCAATTTCAGTGACCAGATCAAGTGCGCGGAGCAGGGGAATGCCATTTTCCATCAAAGTTCCCAGTGTTCGTGAGAACTGCGCGTAGTAACGGTGACGAATGACCCGTCCGTATCCTGGGACTAGCAGCCGAAAACGGTCCCATCCGGTGCGCCCTTCCTCGCTGCGCATGAGCGCACGAAAGCCAATGATGGCGCCGACCAGTACCAGCAGGCCCACCCACCAATAGCCCGTGATCGCATGGTGAATTTGCAGCAGAATCCGTGTAGGCAACGGAAGCGCGCCGCCCGTTTGCGCCATGAAACCGGTCAACTGCGGCACCATGAAGGTGATAAAAATTGTGACGAGAACCGCTCCAGCCAGCGCGAGAAATGCTGGATAAATCAACGCCTGTTGCACCCGATCTCGCAGGTCTTTTGCCTGCATCAAATGCTTGACCAGCCGAAGCAGAATTTGCGGCAGCGCACCGCTGGCCTCGCCCGCGGCTACCAAATTCACATACAGCGGCTGGAAAATTCGCGGCATATCGTTCAAGGCCTGCGAAAAGCTGCGACCGTCGATCAACCCTTGATGCAACGCATGCGTCATTTGCTGAACCCGCGGCTGCTTCAAACGCTTTTCCAAAACCGACAACGCTTCGTCGAGCGTCATCCCCGCTTGCAGCAAATGGGCAAGTTGCTCGGTGAAAATGAGCAACTGACCGTGCGGAATTTTGAGATTCTGCGTGGGAGACGCTTGCGCTGCGCCCTCTGATACTTTCGTCTTCGCCTCCGCACCCACCAAGTCGATGCGGACCGGGATGCATTGTTGCAATTCAATTTGCCGGATCGCAACAGCTCGATCTGCGCAATCGAGCACGCCTTCAACGAGGCTGCCCTGCGAATTGCGGGCACGGTAAGCAAACTGTGGCATCGGCGTGGAAAAATATCCGGAAACCTCGAATCGCAAACTGGAATCTCGCTTGGCGAAATTGAATCGTTAAAAAGTTACCAAGGTAAAAAAGCTCTCCTGTCTGAAGTTTAACGAGTCACGAATCACGCGCCTTCGCTCTCCTACGGCGCGGCGAGCGTGGGCTTGCCACGGTGTATCGCTTAACGAATCCCGACTCACCTAGGTAAAAGTTTTACTTGTCATGCTGTTAAATTCTGATAAGAGCGCCGACCATGAGAAGTGCAGCAGCGATCATCGTCGTTTCCATTGCGTTCGCTTCGCAAGCGTTCGCAGTGTTACGACCGCTTTTTCCCGCGAAAGCGGCGCCGCCCTTTGGCAGTGAAACGGTCGGTATGGCAAACGGCTCGGTCCAACATTCTGCGAAACAACCGCCTGCTACAGCGCCGAGGTAAGGACTGTATCAGCCGCGAGACGCAGGCAATCTCGCCTGCGTGACAGGAGCTTTCTCACCTCTGATCACACGGTTATCGCGGCAGCGTTCTTTGTCGGGCCGAAGCCAAGCTGTCCTG
>CATPBS010000356.1 GCA_955652715.1 uncultured Candidatus Udaeobacter sp. | reverse complement strand
CTGGGCGTTGCCGGGGGGGGGCTCTGGGCGAATGGCTCGCTTTCACAACCAGTAGAACTGCGCTGCGTGTCGTGCCTTGAAAAATTTGTGCAGGAAATCCGAGTGCCTGCATTCGCGCTCCATACAGAGCTGTACGGGCCGGAAACGGTCGATCTTACCCCGTTCATGCGTGAGGACATATTACTAAACCTGCCGGCTCATCCGCGTTGCGACCGGGACGGCGGCCGGATTTGCGAGGCGAAACAGGTTGAAACTGCGCAGCAGAATACAAAACGAGAGTCGGACTGGAGCGCGTTGGATAAGCTAAAGCTTAATCGTTAAACCGTTACATCGTTGAATCGAATCGCGAATTACGAATCAGGTTTGTCTTTTTCACACGACATGCTTTGGTAGCCGCCTGTCATGGGAGTTCCAAAACGCAAAACATCCAAAATGCGGTTACGCACGCGCAAAGCGGCGAATCGCTGGCATGCCGCGCATCTGAACAAGTGTCCCCAATGCGGAAGCACTGTCCCGTCGCACATTGCCTGCCCATCGTGCGGCTACTACCGCGGGCGACAGGTGTTGACGCTCGAGGGTAAGTAGTGTTGAAGCGATGAAGAGATAAAGCGTTAAAGCGTCTGTTCGCCTACCGCTTCAACGCTTCACCTTTTCAACGCTTTAACGGCCTCTCAATTTTCACTTTGCATTCAGCAACTAAAGTTCGCAAAGTTTCGGACCGATGAAGATCGCCCTCGACGCGATGGGCGGTGACTTTGGTCCGCCTAACCTCGTTGCCGGCGCCGTTATGGCGCTGCGCGATTACCAGCAGATTAAGAAGCTTTATCTGGTTGGCGACCCCCCCAAGATCGAAAACGAGTTGCGCAAACATCAATGCAACGATTCACGGATCGATATTGTGCATTCCACGCAGGTAGTCGAAATGAGCGATCGCGCCTGGACAGCAGTGCGGCGCAAGAAAGATTCATCAATCAGCCGCGCTGTCGATCTGGTGAAGCGCGGTGATGCCGACGCGGTGGTGAGCGCCGGGCACACAGGCGCGGCCGTCGCGGCAAGCATGATTAAATTGCGCACGCTGGAAGGGATCTACCGCCCCGGCATCGCGGCGTTATTGCCTACGCAGTTTAACGTTTTTGTTTTGATCGACGCCGGCGCAAACATCGACGCGCGCCCTGAGCATCTTTTGCAATATGGCATCATGGGCTCGGTTTATTCCAGCCACGTTCTCCGCTACAAAAGGCCGCGCGTCGGTGTGATCTCGCTAGGCGAAGAAGATGTCAAAGGCAACGAGCTGACAAAGGAGGCCTTCAAGATGTTGAAGGAGAGCTCGTTGAATTTTCGAGGCAATATCGAAGGCCGGCATTTGTTCGAAGATCCGGTCGAAGTCGTCGTATGCGATGGCTTTGTCGGCAACGTAATTTTGAAAACATCCGAGTCGATTGCAGTGGCGATTTTCAAATGGCTCAGGCAGGAGTTGACCCGTTCGAAGATCCACATGGTCGGCGCTTATCTGGCGCGGAAGGCCTTTCGGGTAATCAAAGACAAAACAAATTACGAAGAATACGGCGGCATGCCGCTGCTTGGTGTGAATGGGATTTGCATCATCGCGCACGGCGCGAGCACGCCATTGGCGATCAAAAATGCGCTACGTGTGGCGGCTGAGTCAATTGAACAACAGGTGAACCCGCATATCGTCGAGGAGATTCGCCGTTATCATGAAACGACAGCCTCGCTTGAGCCCGCGGTCCCATAAAGCGCTGCGCACGGTCTCGATCATCGGCACAGGGAGTTATGTGCCCGAAAAGACTCTGACCAACGCAGACCTCTCCCGCATGGTCGATACGAGCGACGATTGGATCACTACTCGCACCGGCATCAAGGAGCGCCGTGTTGCCGCAAAGGATGAAAACACCAGCGACATGGCGGCCAAAGCCGCGCTCAAGGCAATCGAGCAGGCGAAGATTTCGCCCAAAGAGATCGATCTCCTAATCGTGGCAACGGCCACTCCCGATATGCTCTTCCCGGCCACCGCCTGTTTCGTTCAGAACAAAATCGGAGCAACCAACGCCGCCTGCCTGGATATTGCCGCAGCCTGCGCCGGGTTTCTTTTTGGGTTGGAAATTGCACAACAATTCATTACCTCGCATACGCACGACACAGTCCTTGTAATCGGTGCCGAGAAATTGACATCGATCACGAACTGGACCGATCGCAACACCTGCGTTCTTTTTGGAGATGGCGCCGGCGCCGCTGTCTTGCGCCATCGAGGCAGCGCTCATGGCGTAATCACCACCCACATCGGCAGTGACGGGCAGTACACAGACATTTTGTTCATGCCGGGCGGCGGTTCGCGGTGCCCCATTACACGGGAAAATGCGGACATGCATTTGGCAACAATCCACATGACCGGCAAGGAAGTGTACAAGCAAGCTGTCACCGCCATGCTTAAGGCAGCGAAAAAGGCCCTCGACCAAGCCGGGCTTTCCATTGAAGACATTGCCTGTATCATTCCACACCAGGCAAACCTGCGCATCATTGAGGCCATCGCCGACCGGCTTGGCATCTCGCGCGACAAGATGTTTGTGAATCTGGATCGCTACGGCAATACCTCTGCCGCGGCCGTCGCCATCGCACTCGACGAGGCTAATCGCAGTGGACGGATCAAGCGAGGCGATTATGTTCTGATGGTCGTTTTCGGGGGCGGGCTCACTTGGGCGAGCACGATTCTGGAATGGTGAGTTGTAGGGCGTCTGTCTCAGCTCGCGAAAGCTTTCGGAGTTCACCGAAACGCCCTACAAACAACTAATGCTAGTCGAAACCCACGCGCACCTCGATTATCCCGATTTCGCGAATGATCTGGATGACGTGCTTCGCCGCGCGGCTGACGCTGGGGTAACGCGCATCATCACTATCGGGACGTCGGTCGACAGCAGCCGCCGCGCGATCGATCTTGCGGAAAAACATCCAGCCATTTACGCGGCAATTGGCGTTCATCCCACTTACGTTGAAGAGGCTGACGAAGACGTTTTTGCGCCGCTGCGCGAATTGGCAAAGAACCCGCGTGTCGTAGCGATCGGTGAGACGGGACTCGATTATCACGAGTTGCCGAGCGAACGAGTTGCGAAGGAAAAGCAGGTCCAGGTCATGTCCGCGCTGCGAAGCGAGACGGACGAAGAAATCGAAGCGCAGATTCGCGACGGCGCTTACAAATCGAAACAAGCGAGTTTATTTCAACAGCAACTCGACCTCGCCGTTGAACTAGGCCTCAACGCGGTAATCCATCAACGCGACGCCTGGGAGGACACGCTGAAAATCATGCAGCCATACGCGGGCAAAGTGCGCGGCGTTTTTCATTGCTTCGGCGGCTCGCTCGATCAGGCGAACGAAGTTCTCGATCTGGACCACCTCGTTTCGTTCACTGGAATTGTCACTTTCAAAAACGGCGTGGCTGTGCGAGAAGTCGCGGAACAAATCCCGCTCTGGAAATTCATGGTCGAAACCGATTGCCCGTATCTGGCGCCTGTCCCTTTTCGCGGAAAGCGCTGCGAACCTGCGCATACTCGCATCATAGCGGAAGCGATCGCGGCGGCGCGGGAAGTTCCATTGAAGGAAATTGCTGAAGCGACAACGGAAACTGCGGAAAAGTTTTTTAAGTTCGATCGCGCATGAGAATCGAGAATCATAGAGCGCGAACACCGGGAGCGCCGGAAACGCGGAATAAAACGGACGGCTCGGCGATCCGTCCCTATCAGTGGGTAGCGATCCTGGTTTCCATCTTTATCGCGTCGTGCGCGGCGCCCGATACGCGGCATCACATTGTGATCAGCACACGGGAGCAGAAGTTAGCCGTTCTCGATCGCACCACTCTGATGGCCGTCTATCCAGTCTCCACATCCAAGTTCGGTCTCGGGGATTGGCGGCGCAGCAGGTTTACACCGCTAGGCCAACTGGAGATTGCGAAAAAAATTGGCGATAGTGCGCCACCGGGCGCGGTGTTCAAAGACCGGCGGCGCACCGGCGAAACTGTCCTGGCCAACTCGCCTGGTCGGGATCCGATTGTGACGCGGATTCTCTGGTTGCGTGGACTCGAGGCGCAAAACGCCAACGCGTTCTCCCGAGACATTTATATCCACGGCACGCCGGAGGAATGGAAAATCGGTTCGCGTGCGAGTTACGGATGCATCCGGATGCGCTCCAGTGACATCATACAATTGTACGACATCGTGGGAGTCGGCGCCGCAGTAACGATTGTGGACATGCCCCTCGCCAGCGCGGTTCCCGCTCTCGTCTCAGCCCATTCTATGGCGCCTACGAATCCGGCGCCATTTGTAATGCGATAGACTAGGGTCGGCGCGCGGCGCCGATCGCACGACGCAGCGCGGCGTACCTGGGTATTCTAGCGTCCGGACCTATGGCAGTTTGCCGAGATGTTCTCTGGGCATGTTGCGCGAGAGCAAATCCATGTCCGCGTCCACCATGATTCGGACGAGTTCGTGAAATCGCACTTTCGGTTCCCAAGTGAGTATTTTCTTCGCCTTGGAACCGTCACCAATGAGCCGGTCGATTTCCGCTGGGCGCTCATACCGAGGGTCGTGCTTTACGAATTGCTTCCAATCGAGATCGGCATAGGCGAAGGCCGCTTCGACAAACTCACGTACTGTGTGGCTTTCGCCGGTAGCCAGCACGAAGTCGTCTCCTTCTCCGAGCTGCAAAATTCGCCAAATGGCTTCGACATACTCAGGCGCATATCCCCAGTCACGTCTTGCGTCCAAGTTGCCGAGAAACAATTCCTTTTGCAGACCCTGCTTAATTGCGGCAACGGCCCGCGAGATTTTGCGGGTGACGAACGTTTCGCCGCGCCGCGGGCTTTCATGGTTGAACATGATGCCATTGCTCGCATAAAGACCGTAGCTTTCCCGATAGTTGATCGTCGCCCAATATGAAAAAACTTTTGCGACACCGTATGGGCTGCGCGGCCAGAACGGCGTCTTCTCGGTTTGCGGCACTTGCTGCGCGTTGCCAAACATTTCGCTGCTTGAGGCCTGAAAAAAACGAGAACGCAATCCGACTTCGCGAATTGCCTCCAAAATGCGGATGGTACCAACGCCAGTGACGTCGGCTGTGTACTCAGGAATATCGAAGCTCACGCGCACGTGGCTCTGTGCGCCCAGATGATAAATTTCGTCTGGCTTCAATT
>CATPBS010000355.1 GCA_955652715.1 uncultured Candidatus Udaeobacter sp. | reverse complement strand
GTATCGGCTTTTGGTGGCTCTTCTCTAACAAGCAGGCGATGGCGAAGGAGGGGCAGGCATTTGGCAGGGAGGCCGTACAGCGCATTGCTGTTCAGCACGACCTCAACTACTTCGGATCACATCTGAGCCCCGAGGCGCGGCTGCAATTTCCGCCCTCGGCACAGCAAGATTTCATTGGCCGAATCCAGAAACTTGGGACACCCGTCGGTGCTGTTGACGTGCAGGGAGAGGTCACGTTCCAGTCGCAATTCTTCGAACCGCGGGGCAACTTTCATGCCCGCATCAATTATCCTGCGAGAGGCGCTGAGATTAACGTTGCCGTTTCGCATCCGGTGGGGCGATGGCAGATTGACGACGTCGCGTTCGCCCCCGATCCCGAGCGTTAGCTGCAGGCGCTCACGGCTACAGCAGCAATTGGTCAAGCGAGTCCACGCAAATTTGCGACCAGCTCTCTAGCGATTCGCGTCGGGCCATCAACTCCTCCTTTGTCAGAAACGCGAGGGCCGTAATCATGGCTTCGCGCTTCTGCACCTTCGGCTCATCCAATTTGAAAATGTGCACGACACCCAGATGAACGCGTCCTACTTCGGTGGAGTCGTCGTTTAAAAGGGCTACAATTTGATCTTCAAACAGAGTATCGATCTTGATTTCCTCGTTCACTTCGCGTTCTACTCCGGCGCGATACGCCTGCTCATCCATTGCAAACAGCGATTCGTCGGTTTCGTTCATGTGACCGCCGATACCAATTGAGCCTTTGGCGATCAGCCGCTGCTCGCCTGCTTTCTTACCGCGCACGTAATGGAGCACTTTATTTTGAAAGACGATTAGTGCGTAGGGAATGATTTGCTTGTAGGCGGGATTACCCTCAGCTTCGGGACGCGGAATGAAAAAGTTGCTTCCGCGCGACAGAATCGCTTTCAAATATTTTTCAGGGTTGAAATTGAGCCCCTGAAAACTGCCTAGCTCGTCAAACAAACTCCGCTTGATTACCAAGACGTTTTCTTCGGCCGGATTCATTAGCCTGTCATTCTGAGCGGTGCGAAGAATCTCTGATCAATTTGTTCGCGCCCAACCCAAAGTAATGGCCAGAGATGTCTCGACTTCGCTCGACATGACAGAAAGGATCAGAACGAATGTGTCACGCCCACCTGCGGTCCGAAAAGGTTCAGGCTGGGATTAGGATCGGTTTGTCCCCCATTGGATAAATGCTGATAAAGCGCTCCGACGTTTACTTTCCAGTGATCGTTCACGCTGTACGAAATGCCGGCAGCTGTTAAAATGTTGAACGTAAAATCCTGCCCTTGTCCGCCAGGAATTTCCGGGTGACTGCCGATCCATCCCAAGCCAAGCCCGCCTGAAATATAGGGAACCAAACGGCTGCGGGGCCGAACAAAGTTGTAGCGCATACCGAGATTGAGGCCGAAGTAATGGTTCTCGATTCCGCGAAAAATCGGCTCTGCGATTGCGCTTACGTAAAACTGATTGTAGCCGCGCAGCCAGTTGTCACTCTGGACTACTCCCCAACGAATGCGCGCCGTCAGGAACTCTGCGCCGATTTCGTACCTGACGGGCGGATTGAACGCGCCAAATAAATATCCGGACTCGACTGCAAATTCGAACCGTTGCGGGTTAAATTCTTCAGTAACTGTCGCCACACCTCCGCCTTCAGTGCCACCGAATGTTTGCGAGCAGACGAGAAGGACCACACAAACAAAGCAGACGGGGAGAGCTTTCATTCGGCGCGCCTATCATAGAGGCCGTTGATGAGATTGCAATTCGTGGCGCGCGAGCCTGTAGCGGCGCTCTCAGAGCGCCGAATTTGACTCGGCGAAAAATTCTACAACCCATCCGCCGTTATAGACTTTCCGCTACAGAATTCAGCAAGATCAGGAGGCAACGGACTGATCCATTCCCGCTCGTGTTCAATCGCCAGCTTTGCGGAGTGAAGTGCATGACGTGGCAAAAGCAATCGTTGCTCAAGTTCAGGTGTCCAGCCGGTCTCAATAAAACGGAGGTAAAGCTGCTCGTCGGGGCCGTAAATCTTGTCGCCTACAACCGGATACCCGATTGAAGCGAGATGCACCCGAATCTGATGAGTGCGTCCCGTGCGAGGAATTGCGCGAATCACGCTAAACTTCTCGCCGGATGGTGTCGATCTAACGAATTGTCGCTCGACGCGAAATTCAGTCTGCGCTGGTGCGCCAGCCGGATGGATCATTTGCTTTAGCCAGATCGCCGATTTTTGATGTTTGCCCTGTCGATCCAGCGGCGCGTTGACGAAGTAGCGCTCCCATTCGGGCCACCCCCAAACGATCGCGAGATATTCTTTCTCCACCCACTGCTGCTGCATCAGCAGTCCAAATCGGCGTGCCGTCGCAGATGTTTTCGCCACCAGAACCAAGCCGCTGGTTTCGCGGTCGAGCCGATTCAGAATCGAGACCTGACCGCCGCTGGCAATTTCGAACGCGAACAGCTCGCGCAATTCTTTCCACAAATTTCGCATGCCATTCGGCTTTGTCGGGTGAATGAGAAGAAATGGCGGTTTATCGACGACAGCATAATCGTCGGTTTCGTCGATGATTTTGAAGTCGAGTGATGGCGAAAATCCAACCATGTGATGGGAAGAATAGCTATGATTGCCTTGACCTCATTGCGAAAACTGTTTTACCTAGGCACTCTAGTTTTTGACGATAGGAGCTCGCTGTGGAGCCTAAAGACATCAAAGAAATTAAAGCCATCATCGATTTGATGGAGAAGCACGACCTTGCGGTCTTTGAGATCGAAAGGGAGGGGTTCCGTCTAAAGCTTCAAAAAGGCCCTTCCGTTCAGTCACCCGCGGCTGCACTTCCCGCAGCTTCAGGGCCGGCCGAGGCCGCGTCGACTGCACCCGAAATTGCGCCTCCCGTACCCAAGCCGATCGAAAGCGTACCGCTGAAAGAAATCGTTTCCCCCATGGTGGGCACGCTCTATGACTCCGCATCGCCGGACAGCTCGCCGTTTGTTGATGTTGGAAAATCCGTCACGGAAGACACGGTCGTTTGCATTATCGAAGCGATGAAAGTGATGAACGAAATCAAGGCAGAAACAAGCGGTGTCATCGCCGAAGTGGTTGCTGAAAACGGAAAACCCGTGCAGTTCGGACAAGTGCTGTTCCGTGTGCGATGAGATAGGGTCGGAGCGCTGCGCCGGCCGGACGCCGCGGCGCGGCGTCCCTATCAAGAAAACCAATGTTTGAAAAAGTCTTAATTGCGAATCGTGGTGAGATCGCACTTCGGGTAATTCGCGCCTGCAAGGAACTTGGTGTTCGCACCCTCGCCGTCTATTCAGAGGCGGACGTCGACTCGCTGCATGTTCAACTTGCGGATGAATCCATCTGCATCGGTGCGGCGCCGAGCTTGGAAAGTTATTTGAAAATCGATCGGATCATGAGCGCCGCTGAGATCGGCGACGTTGATGCCATTCATCCCGGTTATGGATTCCTGGCCGAGAACCCGCATTTCGCAGAGGTGTGCGAAAGCTGCAATATCAAATTTATCGGCCCCTCTTCGCGCGCGATGCGGGCCATGGGCGATAAAAATGCCGCGCGTGCCTCGGCGCGCAAAGCGGGTGTGCCGGTGACGCCGGGAAGTGAAGGGATCGTTGAGAGTGAGGATGACGCGATCAAAATCGCGAAGAAAATCGGTTACCCGGTGATGATCAAGGCGGCAGCCGGCGGCGGTGGACGCGGGATGCGCACAGCACATAACGAGCCCAGCCTTAAGTCGGCCTTTCACAGTGCGCGTCACGAGGCGCAGAAAGCATTTGGAAACGAACAGGTCTATCTGGAAAAGCTCGTTGCTAATCCGCACCACATTGAATTTCAAATCGTCGCCGACAGCCACGGTCGCGTCGTGCATCTCGGCGAACGCGATTGCTCGATTCAGCGGCGCAATCAGAAAGTGATTGAAGAATGTCCGTCGCCGCTGATGACGCCAGGGCTACGCAAAAAAATGGGAAACGCCGCCGTGAAGCTGGCCAAGTCAGTCGGGTATGAAAATGCAGGAACTATTGAATTTCTAGTCGATCAAGAGAGGCGCTTTTATTTCATGGAAATGAATACGCGCATCCAGGTGGAACACACGATCACCGAAGAAGTGTACGCGTGCGATCTTGTAAAGGAGCAGATCCGCATTGCCGCGGGCCAGCCCCTTTCCCCTCACGTCGCGCACGCAGTCCCGCGATTGCATGCCATCGAATGCCGGATCAATGCCGAAGACCCAGCCAACGATTTTCAGGCCACGCCGGGTCGGATCGATTTTTATTATGCGCCAGGCGGCCGCGGAGTTCGAATCGACTCGCACGTTTATACCGGCTATACGGTGCCGCCGTACTACGACTCGCTGATTGCGAAGATAATTACGGTCGGCGCTACACGGATCAATGCCATTGATCGAATGCGCCGCGCACTGGACGAGTACTACATTACCGGCATCAAGACTACAGTACCGTTTCACGCCGCGATGATGCGAAACGGGGATTTTCGCGATGGAAACTACGACACTGGATTGATGGACCGCCTCATTTCAGCGGGCAAACTCGAGTTGGCTTCGCCGCCGATCCGGTTACGCGAATAAACTGCGATGCGTTATGAGGACGCTCGACGAATGCCGTCTCTACGGGATCGTTGATTTGGGCTATGTCGAAGAATCCGAGGCCGCTCGTATTGTGGAGCAAATGGTCCAGGGCGGTGTTGATCTGATTCAGCTTCGCGGCAAAGGAAGATCGCTCGACGAACTTGCTGGTTACGCCGCCCGGCTGCACGAATTAACAGCGAGATCTTCCACGCCGCTAATCGTGAACGATCACGCAGAGATCGCCGGCCACATCCCGGTGGAAGGCGTGCACGTCGGGCAGGATGATGACTCGATCGAGTTCGCGCGACGGAAAGCAGGTCGGCAGATTATGGTTGGAAAATCCACGCATAGCATTAAGCAGGCACTCGCAGCGCAACGCGAAGGCGCGGACTACATCGGATTTGGCCCGATCTTCGCGACGCCCACAAAACCTGATTATCCGCCTATCGGCCTCGCGGATATCAGGCGGCTCCATGCAGAAGTGAGTCTGCCGATTTTCTGCATCGGCGGAATCAATATTTATAATTTACAGAGTGTGATCGACGCCGGAGCAAAGCGCGTTGTGATGGTTTCTGCGTTGCTCAAGGCGCACAGCATTGTTGATTACGCCCGCTGCGCCACCGATATGCTCGCGTGAGCACACCTTTTAACGGTGCAACCCTTGTAACGATTTAACCTTTTCCAGATGTCCGTTCTCGTTGTTGGTTCCATCGCGATCGACACGGTTAAGACGCCGATCGAAGAACATTCCAATCTGCTGGGCGGGTCGGCTTCATACGCGGCGCAGGGCGCAAGTTTCTTTTCGCCAGTTCGGCTGGTCGGTGTCGTAGGCGACGACTTTCCTGAATCGGAATTTCAATTTTGGAGTTCGCGCAAGATCGATAGCGAAGGGGTGCAGCGAGCGAACGGGAAGACTTTCCGCTGGTCGGGCGAATACTCGTGGGACCTGAACACGCGCGAGACGCGCTCAATCGCACTCAACGTATTCGAAAATTTCAAACCAGTATTGCCGGAATCGTATCGTCAGACCGACTTCGTTTTGCTGGCGAACATCGCGCCCTCACTGCAAGCGCATGTGCTCGACCAGATGAAGCGCCCGCGATTTGTCGTTGCTGATACAATGGACCTGTGGATCGAGACAGCGAGACCCGACTTGGATGCGCTGCTTGAGCGCGTCGATCTTCTCATTTTGAACGACAGCGAAGCACGCGAGATTACGAAGCAGACCAGTCTCATCAAAGCCGGGCGCTGCATCCGAAAGATGGGGCCTGAGTATGTCGCTATAAAAAAAGGCGAGCATGGTGCGGTGCTCTTTGGTGAGGGAGATCAGTTCTTCAGTTGTGGCGCATATCCGCTCGAAGACATTCACGATCCAACCGGGGCAGGGGACACATTCGCCGGCGGCATGGCCGGATATCTCGCTGGTACGGTGAAAAACGTGCACTTTAACGATCTGCGCAAAGCGATGATTTACGGAAGCGTGCTGGCCAGTTTTTGCGTGGAAGCATTCAGCTTGGAGCGTTTGCGCAATCTCTCGATGGAGGAAATTGCGAAGCGTTACGAGACGTTCAAATTGATGAGTCAATTCGAGGCGCCTGTGTAATGGCGATGCAGGAAGATGTGTATCGCAAATTGCTCCGCCGCACGTTAATCACCACGGTTTTGTGCATCGCCGCCGTATTGATCTGTTACTTCTGGATCGATCGCCCCGTGGCGTTCTTTGTCTATCGCCACCACATCAACACGATCCAGATTTTTCGATGGCTCACTTATCCGCCGCCAGAAGTCCAGAATTGGTCGGCTCTGGGTCTTGACGATCTTAATGATTCGACGGGCGTGGGGACCATTTCTGCGCTGGCAGAAGGTGTTGCTCGTCGCCTGTCTCAGCTTAATCGTTGCCGATGATTTCCGCATCTCGTTAGGGGATGTTTGCGGTCGCTATTGGCCGGAGACTTGGACGCATGATAATCCATCGCTCATTGGCACCGGTACGTATGGTTTCCATCCGTTTCAGCGCGGCGACGACATCGGCAGCTTTCCGTCAGGTCACGCTGCCAGGATCTTCAGCTTCGCCACTGTCTGGCTGATTGCGATGCCCCACAGTCGAATCATAGCTAGCTTTCTGTGTGCTCCGATGCTCGCGAGCCTCGTGGCAATGAATTATCATTTTGTCAGCGACGTGATTGCCGGGAGCGTTTTAGGCGCGATCGTCGCCACATACGCGGCGCATTTGGCGCGGCTGCAAACACCGTGATTGTGATGTGGCGCAAGTTTTCCACTCGCGAGTTCGGGACAGCAGAACTTACGAATTTGCGCCACAAAATCGCGGTGGTGGTCGTTGCTGCTTATTGCATCGCTCCTGTCGATCTTGGCGCGCGTGAGGCCTCTAAAGACTGGATTGTGCTGAACAATTGCCGACTCATTGTGAACCCCGCGAATGACGGCGACAGTTTTCACGCGAGCGCAGGCGCGAAGGAATACATCTTCCGCCTCTATTTCGTTGATGCTCCGGAAACAGACGAAATGACCCCGGCCCGCCTGGTCGAACAGGCG
>CATPBS010000354.1 GCA_955652715.1 uncultured Candidatus Udaeobacter sp. | reverse complement strand
GGGAGGAAGCCACTCGCCCGCGAAGAGCGTGAAAACTCCCTTAATGTAAAGAAACTGAACGCCTACACAGGCGAACAATTGGAAAATCTGTTGCCCCTAGACCGGCTCAAATCCGGTTCCAGGTTCCACCTTTTTTTAGAGGCGGAGATTTGACCCACTTGGAACTATGTTCATAGGAGTGATGGCGAGAATTTGCTCGCCGTGAGTGCTTTCAGGTGGGTCAAATCTACTTCGCCGGGCGGATTCAATCTTTGCTCCGTAAGTGCTTGATCCTCAGGATTGTTCGACCTTATTCGACTTAATTAGACCTTTTCGCCCTAGTGGGTCAAGTCTCGCGCCAACCCTCACGGGGCAAAATGAATCAGACCCAACACCTATCGATTTTATATGACATATATTGTCTGATGTTATAATCGTGGTCTGGCTCCAAGCTTGGTTTCCAGGTCCCTCGGTAAAACGTCGCGAAACGTCCCCCTCGCGACCTTTGCACCCTGTTACCGGGCCTGTGCTTGACGCCGTCGCGGCCGGTGCTAGCGTCGGCCAGCTTCGTTTTTTACCTATGCCTCGTTCCCGCAATCGTTTCGTCCGGTGCATGCTGCTGGGGCTTTCTGTGATTTTGAGTTGTCTCGAACCAGCCCGTGCAGCGCGCGAGGAGGTCTCCGGCAGCATTCAGGAGATGATGACCCCGGAAGAATTCAAGGCCGCCGGTTTGAATAAACTCTCGCCGGAGGAGCTGCAAAAACTCGATGCCTGGCTGCAAGGCTATCGGCAAGTCGCCGAAAAGAAAGCTACCGCGAGGGCTGAACGCACCAAGATGGATCTGCTTGTAAGTCGCGTGGATGGTTCCTTTAACGGACTGACAGGCAGGACGGTGATTCGCTTGGAAGATGGCACTGTGTGGAGACAGGCGAACGCCGACGACCGGTATCGGCCGAAAGTCACGGATCACCCCGCAGCCGCGGTCATTCACGGCATCTTTGGCTATAAAATGCAAATTGAAGGGACGCAGGAATTCTACGTCGATCCGGTTCGCAGTCCGTAGTTGATTCAAGCAAGCGATTGCGTTGCAGAGGCGGCGGACAGCAATCGCCCCAGCCCGAACTCGGCGTGTATCAATCGCGCAGCACGTTCTGCCTGTTTTTCGTCGATGATAACGGCGATCTTAATCTCCGAGGTGGATACCAGTTGAATGTTGATGCCATTTCGCCCCAGGCATTCGAACATTCGCGCCGCGACCCCCGAATGTGATCGCATTCCAATTCCCACCACGCTCAGCTTGGCCACTCCACTTGTAGTGTTCAAGCGTTTTGCGCCAAGCTCGCCCACGACCGGCATCAAGATCTTACGGGCGTTTTCCAGTTCATCCTCGTGAATCGTGAATGAAATGTCAGTCGTTCCATCAATCGAGGCGTTTTGCACAATCATGTCGACGATGATGTGCGCCGCGGCGATGTTCGAAAAAATCCGGCCAGCGATTCCAGGTTCGTCACGGACTCCAGCAACGCTAAGCTTTGCCTGGTGCGGGTCGAGACTGATCCCGCGAATCACCACATCTTCCATGCTGGGAGTTTCTTCCTTGGTGATTGTCCCGCTGCTTTTCTTAAAGCTCGATCGCACCTCGAATTCGACGCCGAATTTTTTCGCGAATTCTACGGCGCGCCTCTGCATCACCTTGGCACCGCTGCCCGCCATTTCGAGCAACTCATCGTAGGCAATCTCGTCGAGCTTTTTCGCATCGAGAACGATCCGCGGATCGCAGGTAAAAACTCCATCGACATCGGTAAAAATCTGGCATGCGTCTGCATTCAGCGCGCCCGCCAGCGCAATCGCGCTTAAATCCGAGCCGCCGCGTCCCAGTGTGGTGATTTCTCCTTGCGGTGTCTGGCCCTGGAAACCGGCGACGATCACGATGTAATCGTCCGAGAGCAATTCGTGAATCTGTTTCGGACTGATGTTGGCGATGTGCGCCTTGGTGTAGTCGCGGTCAGTTAAGATTCCCGCCTGCGCGCCGGTCAACGAAATGGCTCGTCCGCCGAGTGCGTTCACCGCCATTGCGGTTAAAGCGGTGGCGGCATGCTCGCCCGTCGATAGCAGAACATCGAGCTCGCGCTGTGTCGGGTGTGGCGATACCTGGTGCGCGAGCTTAAGCAAGTTATCGGTGATGCCAGCCATCGCGGAGATGACCGCCACGACCTGGCAGCCCTCGCGCTGCGTTTCGATGACCCGGCGTGCAACGTTACATATGCGCTCAGGCGTACCGACGGAGGTGCCGCCATATTTTTGAACCACCAAGCGCATGTCAGATAAAGATTAAATCCAACGAAACACGAACAACGATGATTTTTTTGAAACTCGGCTACAGTCCAATTGCGCGTCGCGCTTCGTTCACAGTCGCGGCAACTGGTTTCAATTCTTTCATTCGCTCGATAATCGCATCGGGATCTTTCAAGCCATGTCCCGTGACGGTACACACTATCCGACTCCCCTCCGGAATTTTTTGAAATGAGTACGCCGCTTCATTTGAACCACAACATTTGAGAAGCCCGGCGATCGCCGCTGCGCTTGCGGGTTCGACAAAAATCCCTTCATGCCGCGCCAGCCAACTCTGCCCTGCGAGAATCTCCTCGTCGCTCACGACGTCAATTGCTCCACGCGATTCAGCAATCGCCGCGCGTGCGTGTTTCCAGCTTGCTGGATTTCCGATTCGAATTGCAGATGCAATAGTTTCTGGTCTTTCGATGATGCGATTGTAAAAAATTGGCGCCGCGCCGGCCGCTTGAAAACCAATCATCGCCGGCACACTTGCCGATTTTCGATGCGGTTCGTAATCGCGATATCCCGCCCAATATGCGGTGATGTTTCCGGCATTGCCCACGGGCAGCAAATGAAAATCAGGCGCGTCCCCGAGAACATCGACAATTTCAAACGCAGCGGTCTTTTGTCCCGCAAGCCGGTCCGGGTTGATCGAATTCACGATGACAAACTGGTGGCCTTCGCCTAGCTCGCGCACAATGCGAAGCGCGTCGTCGAAGTTGCCATCGATTGCGACGATTTTTGCTCCGTAAACAAAAGCTTGCAGCAATTTTCCCGTTGCGATTCTCCCTGCAGGCAAAATCACGATGCACAAAATCCCTGCGCGCGCCGCATAAGCAGCCGCCGACGCGGAAGTATTCCCGGTTGACGCGCAAATGATCGCAGCCGCGCCGCGCTCCATCGCTTTCGACACCGCGACGGTCATGCCGCGGTCCTTGAACGAAGCTGTTGGATTGACTCCTTCGTTTTTGACGAAAACCTGGCAGCCGCGACCGACCCGTTTGCTTAATTGCGGACAATAGATCAATGGCGTATTCCCCTCGCCCAGGGAAACAATCGTGGTCGAGGCAGAGACGGGTAGAAGTTCGCGATAGGATTCAATTACTCCCCTGCTCTGCCGCAATTCTGATGTTGTCCATTCCATCTTACGTTTTCTATTCGAAACAAATCCGTGTGATTGTCGATCTGTAAGCGCGGTGTAAGATCATGCCGTATGCCCGCGCTGAGCAAGGGAGATAAGCTGCGACTCTTGACGCTGATGCTGGAAAGTCGCCATGCCGACTTGCGCGAGCAGAATCTGAATCGCCAGGGCAAAGGACACTTTCACGTTTCCGGAATGGGTCACGAGGCGCTAGCGGCGGTCTCGATCCAGACGGAGCCGGACGATTATATTGTGCCGTACTATCGCGATCGCGGTTTGATTCTGGGTCGCGGCATGACAACGCGTCAGCTCGGTCTGGAATATTTCGCCAAACGCAAGACCGGCAGTGGTGGCCGGCAGATGCCATCGCATTACAGCAATGCGGACCTGCACATCTGGAGTGTGCCAACACCCACTGGTTCGCAGCTCCTTCCCGCGTGCGGCATCGCATGGGGCATTCAGCTCGATGCCAAAAAGAATCTTGTTGTTACCACAGTAGGCGACGCCGCGACTCGGCAAGGAGATTTCTTTGAAGCGATCTGTTTCGCGAAGGAAAAGAAGCTACCGATGCTGTTTCTGGTCGAAGACAACGCCTATGGCATCAGCATGCCCACGCGCGAGACGAATCCGCTCGCCTTGAATGTTCTCGAGCCTGCCAACTGGCGGCGGATCGATGGACAAAATGTGCAGCAGGTTTACGAGGCTACAGCAGAAGCATTCGAAAAGATTCGCGCTGGCAGCGGGCCCTTTTTTTTCTGGATCAACATGGAACGGCTCTCCAGTCACACGAGTTCCGACGATCAAAAACTTTACCGCAGCGAGGCGGAATTGCGGAAGCTCGAAAAATTCGATCCGCTCAAATGTTGGAAGGATCAACTGATCGAAGAAGGTGTGATTACCGCGGCTGATTTCGCGAGACTCGACAGCGAAATCAAGGAGCGTGTTCGTAGCGAATACAGTGAAGCGGAAAAAGCCGAGGATCCGTCGCCTAACGAGCTCCTCGCCAACGTCACGCAACCGGCGCCAAAGATCGGAAAGGAAATCCTGCCGCCCGGAAAGTATCGCATCGGCGACACGGTCAACAAGACCTTGCGTGCCGGCCTGCAAGAAGACACGCGGCGAATCCTCTTTGGCGAAGACATCGAAGATCCCAAGGGCGGTGTGTTTCGCCTTACACAGAAACTTTCAACACAATTTCCAAAGCAAGTTTTCAATTCGCCGCTCGCTGAATCAACCATTCTCGGTGTTGCGTGCGGTCTGGGCGCTTACGGGAAGCGACCTGTGTTCGAGCTGCAATTCATTGATTTTATTTATCCGGGGTTCAATCAACTTGTCACCAACATCTCCACGCTACGGTGGCGATCATTTGGCAATTGGAAATGTCCCGCGGTGATTTATGCGCCGTATGGCGCCTACCTACCCGGCGGTAGTTTGTGGCACAGTCAGGCGAATGAATCAGCGCTGGCGCATTATCCCGGCCTAAACATCGTGATTCCCAGCACGCCCGCGGACGCCGCCGGATTGCTTTGGACAGCTATGAACTGCGAGGACCCAGTGATTTTTCTCATCCCTAAGCATCTGCTTTGGGCCGAACACGAATACGCGGAGCCGATCCGGGCCGTTCCGCTCGGGCGCGCGCGTCAATGCACAAGCGGCTCGGACGTGACGGTGGTCGCCTGGGGAAACACCATCGAGAAATCTCTCGAAGCGATTGCGAACATCGACAATGAAACAAGCGTCGAGCTGATCGACTTACGATCGATCGTTCCGTGGGACAAGGCCGCCATCGAACAATCAGTGCGTAAAACTCGACGGCTAGTTGTGGTCCAGGAAGACACCGAGAACTGCAGCGTCGGCCAGATGATTATTTCCCACGTCACGAGCACGCCTGAGCTCTGGGATGCGATGATCAGTCCGCCAATTCTCGTCAGCAAAGCGAACGTCGTGATTGGTTATAATCCGATCTACGAATACGCGGCATTGCCGGATGTGGAGCGCATTATCGCGGCGATCCAGCACTCGATTTCAACTAAACGCGAACGTGTTGCTGTAGCCGGAATCGGTGATTCCGTCCGGCCTGCATCAGAACCCGAATTTACCCTGCCGGGATCGGCGATCCCGGCTACACAAGACATCGGCAAACGGCGCGTGCAACCTATTACCGTGCCTATGATGGGTGAAGGAATTCGCAACGCAAAAATTGTTTCCCTTTTGAAAAAACCGGGCGATCCCGTCGCGCTGGATGATGAATTGTGCGAAGTCGAAACGGACAAGGCTGTTTATCCAATTCAATCATCGTTTGCTGGCGTCATGGGCGAGTGGAAAACGAAGGTTGGCGAGACGGTCGATATTGGACAGGAGCTTGGCACACTTTTCACCGACGAAGCATCACTAGCGGATCAGTTTGAACAAGCGACGGAGGTTTCGGCAGATGCTGTAGAGGCGGATGTCCCCGGCCGCAAGCAGCCGGATGTTGCACCTGATGACAGGCGCCGTTACAGCGGAATCGAGCCGGCGCTTTCGCCAACCGTCACGCGCAAACTCAGCCGCGTCATTCCCGCTAACCTGCAAATCGATGCGCGGTGGGACGCAATTCGGGATGCTAGGGAGCTAGCGAAAAAGAAAAACCCCGGGAATGCCCCCTCCCCTTCCGTGATGATCGCGTGGTCGGTCGTGCGCTCGATGGAAAAGCATGCGCCGTTCCGCAGGTTAATTCTCGAAGACGAACAGATTGTGCAGAACGATGATTTCGATCTGGGCGTCGCGGTCGCGCTTGAGGGCGATCGCCTGGCGACTGCGGTAATCACGGATGCAAATCAAAAAAGCTGGCCGGAATTCGTAAAGACTTACAAGGACACGGTCGATGCGACCCGTAGCAGTCGGGTTGACGCGATGAACGCCCCGGTCGTGATCACGAGTCTGGGCGCGTTTGGAGTGAAGGCCGGAGCGCCAATTGTTGTGCCGCCGTCAGTCGGCACCCTGTTCGTTGGTACCGCGCACCGTGAATTAATTCCCAATAACGACCAAAACGAAACTGCAGAAGTAATTACGCTTTCGCTTACATTCGATCATCGCGTCGTAAACGGTGCGGGCGCGGCGGCTTTCGCAAACGAAATCAAAAAACAGATTGAAGGATTTAGAATCCCGTCTGAGAAAAAAAACCCCGCATTGACGCGCAAGCGCTGACCATTTTTCTCCTTACATCCAAATCTTCCGCGGCGCTTTCGTAGCTTTACTTCGGTCGATTTTCACGGCCGAACCAATCAACGTATTCACAACGCGAAGAGAAACGCATCAATTATAGGGGGTCTGCGGTGGGCGCCGATCAGGAATTGGCGTTTCACCGAAACGCCCTAAAATTGCTTGCGTCACCCGCGTTATGACCACGGCCAACAAAATCACCGTTGTTCGGATCTTGATGATTCCGGCTTTTGTTACGATGGCGATTTATTACGGCCAAAGCATGCAGCGCGGCGCACCGCTCGAATGGATCCGTTTTGCTGCAATTGCCATTTTCCTGATCGCCGCCATCAGTGATGGTTTAGATGGCTACGTTGCGCGCCGCTACAACCAGAGGAGCTCTCTGGGAGTCATTCTCGATCCCATCGCCGACAAGGGCCTGCTTTTGAGCGGCATTATCACGCTGAGCATCAGCAATTGGAGCGACATTGATCCCGATTACGGAAGATTCCCGGCATGGTTTCCCGTTCTCGTGATCTCGCGCGACGCCATTCTTTTCGTCGGCACAGCTGTCTTATATCTGCTCAATGGAAAAGTGCACGTGAAACCAAACTGGACCGGAAAAGTGGCAACCGTTTTGCAGATGGTGGCCATTGGATGGGTGATGCTGCAGCTTCGATTTTTTCCCTTGCTCTACGTCGTAATCGCGGCCGGCCTCTTCACATTCATTTCAGGAATCGTTTACGTCACAGACGGCGTCCGGCAACTTCAGGCGGCTGGCCATGCTCATCCAGCCAAATCCTAGATGGCCCCGCTGCGGTGAATGACACGAGCACGCCGCCGAACGTCGCAATCGTCGGTCGGCCAAAGGTAGGCAAGTCCGCGCTGTTCAATCGGCTGGTCGGTCGAAAAATTGCCATCGTTCACGATCAGCCCGGAATCACACGCGACCGGATCTCCGCGATTTGCAACCGCGGTGCGCGGCCGTTTACACTTTGGGACACCGGCGGGATTTTCGGCGTTGGTGAACGTGAACTGAGGTCGCAAGTGCGCCGCGCCGCAGAAGAAGCGCTGCGCGAGAGCGATGTTCTACTTTTTGTTGTCGATTCAAAAGAAGGCCTTTCGCCGATCGATGAAGAGCTCGCGCGCACATTGCGGAAATCGCAAAAACCGGTCGTGCTTGTGATAAACAAAATCGACAACGAGAAGAACGAGCCGTTGGCGGCAGAGTTCGATTCGTTAGGTTTTGAAGCGAGCGTTTCGATCAGCGCAGAGCATGATCGCGGAATTTCGGAGTTGTTAGGCGAAATCGAACGGCGTCTCTCCTCGCCTCCTCCCGATTCACGAGTCACGATTTACGATTCACTCGCACTAGCGATCGTCGGCCGGCCAAACGTTGGTAAGTCGTCACTCATTAACGCAATTGTGCGCGGAGAGCGCGCGATTGTCAGCGAATTGCCGGGAACCACGCGCGATGCCATCGACATTCTTTACGAGCGCGATGGCCGGAGGTTCGTTTTCATCGACACCGCCGGAATTCGCAGACGCGGAAAACGTTCGAGTTCGGTCGAAGTTTTCAGCGTCATGCGCGCAGAGCGAACTATTCGCCGCGCTGACATCTGTGTTCTCATTGTCGATCTCACCATGGGCGTAACGGCCCAGGACAAACGGATCGCGGGATTGATTCAAAAGGCGCGCAAACCAGCGATCGTTGTCTTGAACAAGTGGGACTTAGTTAAACCAAGACGCAAAGAAAAGCAGACGTTAAGGCAGCTTGTCGAAGAAACGCGTGCGAGAATTTTCTTCCTCGAATATGCACCGATATCGACGGTGTCCGCGGCTACCGGGGAAAACATCGACAACGTTTTTGCATCGATCGAGACAATCCAGCGCGCAGCGCGCCAGCGCATCGGCACCGGAATCCTCAACCGATTGCTGCGACAGGCGGTTGAAGCAAACCCGCCGCCGATGGTAAAGGGCCGACGCCTTAAGCTGCTTTATGCTACGCAAACGAGCGGGAAACAAGTCCGTCAGTCAAAGGAGCCTGTCGTTCGTCAAGATCGACATTTACAGCTCCCGGAATTCGTTCTGTTCGTCAACGATCCGAGTTTGATGAATGAAACAAACCGTCGTTATCTTGAAGCTCGCATTCGCAAATCTGAACCGTATCCCGGCCTGCCGATTATCCTAACGCTGCGCCCGCGCACGGGAGCGTGGCGCAACCAGCAACGGGG
>CATPBS010000353.1 GCA_955652715.1 uncultured Candidatus Udaeobacter sp. | reverse complement strand
TTTTCTGTAGCGGCGGTCTCCGACCGTCGCAAATCCGCGCAGCCCGCAATCGGCGGTCAGAGACCGCCGCTAGAGTGGTATTCTTGCAAACTGCGTACTTGTAACTTGCTCTTTTGCAGAGATCGAATCCCATTCGCGCTGGCCAGCGCGGCGCGGACCGTCGTCATAATCGGAATTTTCGCGGCAAGCGCGGCATTGCGAATGACAACTTCGTGCTCACGCGGAATCTTCCCGCTCGGCGTATTGATGATGAAATTGATGTCGCCGTTCTTGATGCGGTCGAGAACGTTCGGGCGTCCCTCGTGAATTTTGAAGACTTTGGTGACTTTGATCTTCGCTTTCTTCAGGGCTTCTGCGGTTCCGCTTGTGGAAATGATTTCAAAACCGAGCTTCACAAACTCGCGTGCGACCGGGATCACCGCTTCCTTATCAGTGTCTTTGACGCTTATGAATACTTTTCCCGTTCTTGGCAATGGTGGCGGCGCGGCCATCTGGGATTTCGCATACGCAAGGCCGAGATCGACATCAATGCCCATCACTTCTCCGGTCGATTTCATCTCCGGACCCAGCGAAATATCCAAACCTTCATAGCGCAGAAACGGAAACACCGCTTCCTTCACGGAAAAATGTGCCGGTACGATTTCTTTGGTGAAACCAAGTTCGCGCAATGATTTGCCCACCATCACCTTGGCGGCGAGTTTTGCCAGCGGGACGCCGATTGCCTTGCTTACGAACGGGACAGTGCGCGACGCGCGCGGATTTACCTCCAGTACGTAAACGTCGTCGCCTTTGACGGCGAATTGCACATTCATCAGGCCTCGCACGTTCAGCTCGCGCGCCATGGCTTTTGTTGCTTCGGAAATATCATCGAGAACTTTCTGTGACAGCGAGAATGTCGGAATAACGCATGCGCTGTCGCCGCTGTGGATGCCGGCTTCCTCGATGTGCTCCATGATTGCGCCGATCACGGTCATATCTCCGTCGGAAATGCAATCGACATCGACCTCGATCGCATCTTCGAGGAAGCGATCGACCAAAACTGGCCGCTCGGGGCTGACCTCAATCGCGCTCGTCATGTACCGGCGCAGATCCTGTTGGTTGTAAACGAGCTCCATCGCGCGCCCGCCCAGCACGAAACTGGGCCGCACCAGCACTGGGTAACCAATCTTCTGTGCGATCGCGACTGCTTCCTCGGTGCTCACAGCCGAGCCATTCGGCGTCTGTCGCAGCCCGAGTTTGTCGAGCATCGCGGCGAACAATTGCCGGTCTTCCGCCGTCTCGATGCTTTCCGGCGGTGTTCCCAGAATTGGAACTCCGGCAGCTTTAAGTCCCTGCGACAAATTCAGCGGCGTTTGCCCGCCAAACTGGACGAACACGCCTTCTGGTTTTTCCTCGTCGTAAATGTTGAGCACGTCTTCGAGAGTAAGCGGCTCAAAATAAAGTTTGTCGCTCGTGTCGTAATCGGTGGAAACCGTCTCCGGATTGGAGTTGACCATAATCGTTTCGAATCCGAGTTCGCGCAGCGCGAATGCTGCGTGAACGCAGCAGTAGTCGAATTCAATTCCCTGTCCGATTCGGTTGGGCCCGCCGCCCAGAATCATGATCTTGCGCTTGCCGCTCTCGCGCCGCTCATTCTCGTCGCCGTAGGTGGAGTAGTAATAGGGCGTGTAGGCTTCGAATTCCGCCGCACACGTATCCACGAGGCGGTACGTGGGCAAGATGCCAAGCGACTTTCGCTTCGCGCGAATTCCATTCTCGGTCGCCCCATTTGCCACCGCCAGTTGCCGATCTGAGAAACCGAGCTTTTTCGCGCGGAGCAACTGTGGCACAGGCATCTTGCCTGTGGGGCCGGCGGGCGTCTCGCCTGCCGAGTCAGAGCTCGCTTCCAAGACGCCGTCGGATTGCAGCACAAATTCGCCCTCGCACAGCTTCGCCTTTTCAGGATTGAGGGCTATATAGTCGCGGTATCGGCTCAATTCATTCCAATCGCGGACGATTCGATCGTAGCTCTCTTCCTGCCAAAGCCGACCGGTTCTCTTGAGCAATCGGTTGATTGCCTTTGCAGAAAACGATTTCCATGAATGAAGAATGTCCGCGAGCGCCTGACGCTGTGCTAACCGAACGAGCACATGAACGTGATTAGGCATCACCACAAACGCATCCAGAACATAGCGGTCCCGATCGAAATGCCGCAGTGCAGCGACGACAATTTCAGCCACGTCTGATTTTTTGAGAAGGCACTCGCCATGTCCCTTGTCGAGCCAATGTTCACGATTGTCCTGAAATCGTTTTTGGTATTCGTATTTCGTAGCGGTATTCCACGGCTCAGGATGAAACTTTCGCCAGGCTTCTAACTCTTCTTTCCATTGTCGAAGAACGTTTTGCGGGATCGCATCGGCCAATCGGAAAGTCACGAAGTACGTGGCGTCAGGCTGCTCCCAATGCGGCAGGTTGCGCCGGTGTTTTTGGATTTCTCTGTGTGGGTCCAGGGCACGAAATTGGCGTACAAAACCATTCGCCACTTTCTCTGCCTCGGCAGGCGAGACGTCCGCCTGCCCCACAGGCAAGATGCCTGTGCTACGAGGTAGCTCAGTCGCCTCCTGCACAATCTGCTGCACGTTCCTCAAAAACCACCTGTCGATTTTCGTCAGATCGTAAACCTCATCAATCGACGCGCCTTTTTGAAATGCCTGTGCGATGTAGAAAATTCGTTCCGCGTTCGGGGTTGCTAGCTTCAGTCGTAGCGTTTCGAGATCAATATCTTTGTCCGCACCGTCGCCTAACAACCCGAAGCGTTTGATCTCCAGACTGCGCAGCGCTTTTTGCAATGCTTCCTTGAACGTGCGCCCAATGGCCATTGCTTCGCCGACGCTTTTCATTCGCGTCGTAAGCGTTGCGTCCGCTTGCGGAAATTTTTCGAACGTAAAGCGCGGCACTTTGACGACGCAGTAATCAATGGTCGGCTCGAAGCACGCCGGCGTCTCGCGTGTGATATCATTTTTGATTTCATCCAGCGTGTAGCCGACCGCAAGTTTTGCCGCGATTTTTGCAATCGGAAAACCCGTCGCCTTCGATGCCAGCGCGCTCGAACGCGAGACACGCGGATTCATCTCGATCACAACCATGCGACCGTTGTCGGGATGAACAGCAAACTGAATGTTCGACCCGCCGGTTTCGACACCGATTTCGCGAATGACCGCGAACGCGGCGTCGCGCATCATCTGGTATTCCCTGTCAGTCAGCGTTTGCACTGGTGCGACAGTGATGGAGTCCCCCGTGTGCACGCCCATGGGATCGAAATTCTCGATGGAACAGACGACCACGCAGTTGTCCATCCGATCGCGCATGATTTCCATCTCAAATTCCTTCCAGCCGACGAGCGATTCTTCGATCAACACTTCCTGGACAGGCGAGAGATCCAGACCGCGCTCGGCGATTACATCGAGTTCCTCGCGGTTGTAAGCGATTCCGCCACCGGTGCCGCCCAGAGTGAACGCGGGTCGAATGATCAGCGGAAATCCTCCGATTTCATTGGCAACGCGATCTACATCTGCGAGTGAGCGTGCCACGCCCGAGCGCGGCACCTCGAGTCCGATGCGCAACATAGCTTCCTTGAACAATTGTCGATCTTCGCCTTTGGCGATCGCTTGTGCGTTTGCGCCAATTAATTTTACACCGTGCCGCGCCAGCGCGCCGTTGCGGTTTAATTCCATGGCTGCATTGAGCGCCGTCTGTCCGCCAAGCGTAGGCAAAATCGCGTCCGGTTTTTCGCGTTCCATGATCGCCTCGATCACTTCAGCAGTGATCGGCTCGATGTACGTGCGATCAGCGAATTCTGGATCGGTCATGATTGTGGCTGGATTGGAATTCACCAGCACGACCTGATAACGCTCTTCACGCAGTGCCTTGCACGCTTGCACGCCGGAATAATCAAATTCGCAGCCTTGTCCGATTACGATTGGACCGGAGCCGATCAGCAGAATTTTGGTGAGCTCGTTATTTCGCGGCATCTGCGCCAGCGCGGACAGTAAACGAAATCACGTGAACGTCACGCGAGAAAGAGTTCTGGGTAGCGCGGCCGTCTCGGCCGCGGTGTTCCGCGTCTCGCGGAGCCTGGTCGCGTCGGACGAAACATTCAACGAGACGCAGCCTAGCCGTTATGCCACCTGCGCCATGCGCTGCCGGTCTAGCCACACCTTGCAGATGCTTTTGATCCGCGTGAGGACGTAATAAACTGTCTGGCTTCGGATGCGCACCAGTTCCGTGCCCACGATGCGAGTCACGAAATCGCTCGGCAGATCGAGAATTTCCTGCGGGGTAGAGCCTTCGAGGCCTTTGCAAAGGATGGCGGTCATCGACCGGGTAAGCGTTTGCACTTCCGGGCCGAGCGTCATCCGAATGTGCGCCTTTCCATTTTCATCCACGTGCAGGTAAACGCCGACGGTGTCCGTGCATTCCTCGTCTTTTCGTACATCGACAAGATCGAACTTCTCGGTTTCGCGCGGCTCTTGCTTCTTCGCATTGTCCGCATACGAAACGAGCGTCTCGCGCCGCTCATCTTCCGGCAGCGATTCGAACAGATTGATGATCTTGGTCAGCTTCGGCGGACACATCGACATCGTAATCTATCATAAGCTGGAGATTCTTGCTTCGGCTTTGCTCAGCAGGGCGATTGTGGCTAATTGCATTATGAAAACTCCAATCAAAGTGGCTGTGACGGGCGCGGCCGGGCACATTGGTTACGCGCTTGTGTTTCGCATCGCCTCCGGACAGATGTTCGGGCTCGATCAGCCGGTCAGTTTGCATCTGGTTGAAATCCCCGTTGCGCTCGCTGCCCTCGAAGGCGTCGTCATGGAATTGCAGGATTGCGCTTTTCCGCTGCTCGAATCAGTGGTGCCGACCGCTGACCTCGGCGAAGGCTTTCGCGACATCAATTGGGCGTTGCTGGTAGGAAGTGTGCCGCGCAAGGCTGGCATGGAACGGAAGGAGTTACTCGGGATCAACGGCAAAATTTTCATCGGGCAAGGTCAGGCGATCGAAAAAAACGCTGCGGCCGATGTGCGCGTGCTCGTTGTCGGAAATCCATGCAACACCAATTGCCTGATCGCGATGAATAACGCGAAAGAAATTCCACGTGACCGGTGGTTTGCCATGACGCGATTGGATGAAAACCGCGCCCGCGCGCAGCTCGCGCGCAAGGCCGCCGTAGCCATTAGTTCGGTCGCGAACATGACCATCTGGGGGAATCACTCCTCGACGCAATATCCAGATTTTTACAACGCGAGGATCGAGGGTCGCCCTGCGAATGAAGTGATCGGAGACGAGAAATGGTTGAAGGAAGAATTCATTGCCACCGTACAACAGCGCGGCGCTGCCATTATCAAGGCACGCGGACTTTCTTCAGCCGGGTCAGCCGCCAACGCGATTGTCGACACGGTTTGTTCGTTGGGGAGCGACACGCCGGGCGACGATTTGCACAGCGTGGCCGTTTGTTCCGATGGAAGTTATGGCGTTGAGAAAGGATTGATCTCCTCATTCCCAGTC
>CATPBS010000352.1 GCA_955652715.1 uncultured Candidatus Udaeobacter sp. | reverse complement strand
GCCGGTTGACGATAGAGCAAGGCCGACGCGGCACGCTCGTTTACATGAGCCCGCAACAGCTAAACGGCGAACGCTGCACGCATCTCGACGACATTTACTCGTTAGGCGCGAGCATCTACGAATTGCTTACGAGCAAGCCGCCATTCTATTCGGGCAATATCGATCGGCAGATTTGCGAGCGAGTTGCTCCTTCGATGATGGAACGGCGGAAGGAATTGGACATCGAGCCGGCGTTCGTTCCACAGGTATGGGAGGATACTGCCGCAGCATGTCTGGCAAAGGATCCGTCGCGGCGTCCGCAATCGGCCGCAGAGGTTGCGCAGCGGCTGCAGCTTGCCCCGGAGCAGACAAGAACAAGGGAGGCTCTTAGCAAGCGCTCAAACAAAAAAGCGCTGCTTCTCGGTGGCATGGCGGCGCTCTCCGTTCTCTCGCTTGCTGGCTTGTACTTCGGAGCGTTTAAGCGGCAGGCGAAACCTGTATCACAGGCGCCAGCTATTCCGGAAAAATCGATTGCTGTCTTACCCTTCGAAAACCGCAGCGAAGACAAAGCGAACGCCTACTTTGCCGATGGCATTCAGGACGAGATTCTGACCCGGTTATCAAAGATCGCTGATCTGAAAGTCATCTCACGTACATCCACACAGCATTACAAAAGCGCACCCGAAAACCTGCCGGAGATTGCCAGGCAACTTGGCGTAGCTCACATCCTGGAAGGCAGCGTGCAAAAGAGTGGTGACGCAGTGCGTGTAAACGTGCAACTGATCAAAGCAGCCAATGATTCCCACCTCTGGGCCGATACCTTTGATCGCAAACTGACCGACATCTTTTCGGTCGAGAGTGAGATAGCCAGAGCTGTCGCCGACCAGTTGCGAGCGAAACTCACCGGCCAGGAAGAACAAGTTATAACCGCCAAACCGACCGACAACCCGGAGGCGTATGATGCCTATCTGCGCGGTCTGGCTTATGTACTAAAAACTCTTCCCACACGCGCCAACGCCCTTGGCGCGCAGAAATATCTCAGGGAAGCGGTGCGGTTGGACCCGAAGTTCGCCCTTGCTTGGGCGCAGCTATCATACGTAGATGCGCGCGGCTACCTCACAGAGAGTCTTCAACCAACGCTCGCCCTCCGTGAAGAGGCGCCGCAGGCGGCCGAAACCGCCCTCAGTCTTCAGCCCAATCTCGGCGAGGCCGTCCTGGCCAAGGGATATTACCACTACGCCTGTTTAAAGGATTACGACACCGCAGTGCGTTACTTTGAGCAGGCACGTCAACTCCTGCCGAATAGCAGCCGGATTCCTGAAGCGCTGGCCTATGTCGCACGCAGGCGAGGGCAGTGGGACCGGAGCGAAGCCTACTTCAACGAAGCCGAGCGCCTCGACCCGCGCAACGTTTCTCTGCTCAGCCAACACGCGACTAACGATATCTGTCTTCGTCGTTTCATGGAAGCACTGAGAAAGTTTGATCAAGCTCTAGATGTTATGCCGGACGACTTGGATATCCTGGTTCAAAAGGCCGGTATCGCACAAGCGGAGGGCGACTTGCCGCGTGCCTCGGCGCTGCTCGCTCCGCTTCATCTCGCGGCCGATAACCCTGAGGTCTTGGAAACACAAGTCTACCAAGCGATCCTGGAGCGCCGCCCTGCGCAAATCATTCCTGGGTTAAAGGAGCTACTTGCCAAGCCTGATCTAGCGTTGGGTTACTTTAATGGCGAACTGCGCTTTTGGCTAGGTTGGGCGCAAGAAGTCGCGGGCGACCATATCGCTGCCCAGGAAAGTTGGCGACAGGCGCGTAGCGAACTTGAAGTTTTCCTAAAAGAACAGCCCGACAATTATAGCCTCATTGGTGATCTCGCGCTGACCAATATGTTTCTCGGGGATAAAGCCGCCGCATTGAGTCTGTCAGAACAGGCCATGGCCGCGAATTCGATCGAGAAGGACGCCGTGACTGGTCCTATTCCGCTTGAGATCCTCGCACGGGTGGCGGCGCGCATGGGAGAGCCCGATCGAGCCATTGCCGCTTTACACAAACTACTCTCGATACCGTACGCTGGTGCATTGACTGCGGGCGTGCCGCTTACTCCGGCCTTGCTCCGGCTGGATCCGATGTTTGATCCTCTTCGGAATGATCCGCGCTTCCAAAAACTCGTCGCTTCCCCCGCGCCAAAGTGATCATGCCCCCATTTTAGTTCGTTAACGCGAAACTTGTGGAGGCTATGGGGTTCAACTGGTCGGTGGTGGTGGCGGCGGTGGCGTAGGTGGAGTTGGGGTCGGAGTCGGTTCGGTTGGCGGTCTCATACACGGGGTGTTGATTCATTCCGTATCTAATGTCAAGCCTGCTTTTAGGCGGTTTAACTACGATGGCAATCGCCGCCTTAAAACGAACACACTGTATGCCATTTCATCGTTCAAGGCGAAGGGCTGCTTGATGTCGTACCGGAAATCATAGACGTCGCACAGTTCCAGCGACGGAACCGAATCGAGCAGTCGTCGAAATTGCCCTGCCGTGTAAGTGCGGAACTGAAATTCGTGCCACAGGCAAAGTTCTTTCGATCTGCGGCGCACCAGCATGTGCACCTGAAGCTTCTCGAATCGGTGGCGGAGATCTGTGCGTAATCCGCGCAACGTCACGGTCACTTTCGTATCGCCTCGTCGCTGCGTCCACCGCTCGGTGTCCTCCTTATCGATGCCCAAAGGCAGCAGATGCAAGCCGAGAACATAGATGCCGCCCGGGCGAACGCTTTCGGCAATACACTCCAAATGAGCGCGCGCCGCCTGCTCCGTCAACAAGTGGCGAAACGTGCTGACAGTGCAGTACGCCGCATCAACGGGCTGAGCGATGCGAAAATCGGACATCTCGGCTTCGATCGTCTCTGCACGGAGCCGACGCCGTGCAAGCCGCCGCCGAAGGTAAGTCAACGCTGGTTGGCTGAGATCGAAACCGGTCACTTGGTAACCTCGGGTGGCTAACTCGGTGATTAGGCGGCCTGTGCCGCAGGCCGGCTCCAGCACCCGCCAGGCATCGAAGAGGCAATATTTGCGACATGCGGCCTCGATGAAGTCGGCCTCCCGCCGGGTGTAGGCTTGGAAGGCAATATCATAATAGTGCGGATAATCATAGCAGTTCGCTACGAGAATGCGGCTTCTTTTCATTGTTGTTAAGGGACATGAGACTTGCATGGCTTTTGTCGAATTCACATTAGACCAGACTGGGAGAGAGTATCGCTTTCCAGGCGTTGCTGAGGCACTCCTGGCTTTAACCTTTCTTTCCCTCTTAATCATAGATATCTTGCCGAGGTGACTAACGAGCGCACGGGCGACGTTGCAGCACCGACGTCGCGTGAGTTCGCCAGCGGACAAAAGGTCTTTGGCCGCTACACTCTAGTCAAGGTCCTCGGGCGAGGCGGAATGGGAATTGTCTGGCTCGCACGCGACGAAGAACTGGAGCGCGACGTTGCGCTGAAATTTGTTCCCGACCTGATGATTCGAGATCGTGCGGTGTTTGACCAGCTCAAGCGTGAGACAAAACGCTGCCTCGAATTGACGCATCCGCACATCGTTCGGATTCACGACTTCGTACACGACGAACGCTCCGGCTGCATTTCAATGGAGTACATCGATGGCGAAACGCTATCGAACCTCCGAGCTGAGAAAGAGCAGAAAGTCTTTGAGCCGGGCGAGATTGCAACCTGGACGAGTCAGCTTTGTGACGCACTCGAGTATGCGCACAATCGCGCGAAGATCATCCATTGTGACTTGAAGCCCGCAAACCTGATGGTGAATCAACGCGGCGATCTAAAGATATCGGACTTTGGTATAGCGCGCAGTGTGAATGATTCAGTGAGCCGGTTAACGATGGAGCAAGGTCGGAGTGGCACCCTCGTTTACATGAGCCCGCAACAGCTAAACGGCGAACCCTGCACGCATCTGGATGACATCTACTCGCTGGGCGCGAGCATGTACGAATTGCTTACGAGCAAGCCGCCGTTCTATTCGGGCAATATCGATCGGCAGATTTGCGAGCGAGTTGCTCCTTCGATGACGGAGCGGCGGAAAGAGTTGGACATCGAGCCCGCGTTGGTCCCACAGGTTTGGGAAGATGCGGTCGCAGCATGTCTGAAGAAGGATCCGTCGCGGCGTCCGCAATCGGCCGTAGAG
>CATPBS010000351.1 GCA_955652715.1 uncultured Candidatus Udaeobacter sp. | reverse complement strand
CTAAAATCGATTTCACAGGCAAAGAGTCACTCGGCAAATGTCCAAAATGCGGCGGAAAAAATTTTGAAACTGAGAACAGCTATATTTGCGAGCGTTCCCAGGCAGATCGAAAGCCCTGCAAATTCAAGCTAAGCAAAACAATTCTCGGCCGCGACATTCCCAAAGAGCAGGCGCAGAAACTCCTCGCAACCGGAAAGACCGATCTCCTCGAGGGATTCATCTCAAAAAGAGGACGGCCGTTCTCGGCCTATCTCAAATTGGAAGATGGGAAAGTCGGTTTCGAGTTCCCGGAGAAAACGCCAGCAACCACAGAATCTGATCACGCCAGTTAGTTTGGTACAGAGCGACCGCTCTGCCCGCAGCGTTACGCTCGGCCGTTGGGGATGACCGTGCGTGCCGAAGCGCTTGCAATTGCACTGCAATCACTTTGTACTTCACGCGGGGGCGTGCAAAACCAAAGATGAAGCTCGTGCGAAAAAATGCTGTCGTTGTCCTTCTTCTCGTAGCGCTCTGTTACATACTTGGATTGGTTACAGCCGCTTATTTCACCCGTCACGGGGCCCATCTGGGCGCAGCTTTGACTAGCCTACTTCGCGGGAAAGTTCAGCCATTTGTAGTCAGGAGAAACTTCAACCAAACGATCTATTACGTAACCGACAGAAAAGAAGGTCCCCGTAGCAACGGCAACGTTACCTACGTTAGCGACTATGCGGGACAAGTCTCGTATGGATTCATAAAGCTTCAAATACCCGAGGATCGTGTAGCAGGCTCTCAGATCAACGACGACGCTATCAGGAAAGTGGAGTCGATTCCTTATGAGAATTTCATTAGGCTTCTTCAGAATCAGGCGGCGAAGCCATTAGTTATTTGGATCCACGGCTATAGACCCTCATTTAACCTCAGCGCTATACATTGCGCTCAACTGGCGCACGACTTAAACATTGACGCGAATATACTCACTTTTGATTGGACCAGCAGTGAATCGGTCCTTGGCTATACGCGCGACCTCCTACAAGTACCTCGATCCACAAAGCACCTGGCAAATCTGCTGGACGCAATAAGTAATGAAGTCAAGCCGCAAAAGATAATTGTCATCGCACACAGTCTTGGCTGCCGGTTGGTATGCCTGGCGCTCCAAAAGTTATATAACGATCCAAACGCTAAGAATTTAAAGTTGGACCATGTTATATTTTTGATGCCTAACGTGGATAGAGAAGAATTTGATGACCACTTCAAATCTGAGCTCCAAAATTTGGTGAACAGGATTACGATCTACGTCGCTTCTGACGACAACGTTCTATTGCTAGCTAAACTCTTGTACAATGTTGATTCAATTGGCCTGACAGAACACTTCTCTCCAGATACGGAGCTGGATGAAATTCAAACATTTCTCTAACTATGAGAAACAGCTTCCTGATAAGATTGACCTCGTCGACGTTTCATTTTTCTCGAAGAAGGACTTCCTTAGGAAGCATCGCGTTTTTCTCGAGAGGCCCGTCGTCGAAGACTTATATTGGTTAATTCACGACTATCCGGCTGCAAAACGGCATCTGTTAAAGTACAGCGAGAATAAGAGCCCAAGTGGTTATTGGGTCATCCCTCCGTAATGCCTTTCGATGCGTGATGCCCTGCGGGCAGCGGGTGTTGTTCGACGTTTCGCTGGACATGATGCACCATCGCCACGGCACCAATCAGAACGATGGCCGCAATTACCTGGTGCAGATGAAGGCTGGCATGAAAAAAGCCCCACGTGATGCATACGGCAGCAAGCGTTTGCATCATTTCGAAATAACCTGCTGTCGATGCGCGCGTGAGCCGCAAACCCTGAAAATAAATCAAAAGTGGAAGTCCGCCTGAGACCGACGCGAGCAGAACTAACCAAACAATTGCTTTGGCGGGGTGCGCCTGCGCCGCCGCCGGCCAGAGGGCCACGCCGTTTAGTTTGCCGTACGCGAAGAGTATCAGCGTCATGCAGGTGAGCCCGACGACGATGCGCATGCTGGAGGCGAGTCCGAGCGACATGCCTATCATGACGCCGCGTCCTGCAACGGTGGAAAGTCCCCAGAATAACGCGCACATGAGGGCGTAGCCGGCGCCGAGATTCAGGCCGGCGCGCTCGAAGGAGACTCCAATCATGGTTGGATGTGCAACGGAGACCAAGACGCCAGCGACAATTGCGACCCCAGCGTAAAAGAAAAACCGCTGCAAGAGCCGGTCACCGAAAAGCAGGAATGCGCCGATAGTCGAAATAACGGGCTGGATATTGAGGATCACGTTTACCACAGTCGGGTTCCCGTATTTCAACGCCAACGTGAAAAAAATTGTGCCGACTGCGGAGCCGGCGAATCCAGAGAAAAGCAGGAAACCCCACGTGCGCGCGTGGATGTTTGGAAGCTCGTGCAACCGCGAGACAAGAATCGGCAGGAACATCATGAGGATAAGCACGTGCTCCCAAAAAACGATTACCTTTGCGTCGAATAGCTCGTTGAGCGGGATGCGCCACGCGCTCTCTGTCCCCCACAGCGCTGCGCCGAGACCGACCAGCCACGGACCATAAGCTGCGCTGCGGGGCGTGTGGCTTTGCATTCCGAAGCGTGCATCCTCACGGCGCGTCCCGTCAATTCAGGACGATCAATCGCCATTGTTCTCTGAACTGCGATCCGAAAGACACCCTCGCACTCCAAAGCACTGTATGGAAATCCAACAAGAAGGATCTATTCAGTTTTGCGAGAGCTTTGGGAGTGCGCACGCATCTTCGCATCGCTTTTGTTTCAGGTCGCCGCTTAAATCTTACAGAGGATTAAACAAGCATTGACGCCACAACTTATGGTGTGCTAATTAGCTTCTGACACTATGCGTTGCCCCAAGTGCGGGTCTCGTGATGACAAGGTCATCGATTCCCGTCAATCGCGAGATGCTTCCAGCATCCGCCGCCGTCGCGAATGTCTGAAGTGCAAATATCGCTTCACCACTTACGAAGAGATCGAGCGCTCTGCCCTGCGTGTGGCGAAACGGAACAGAACACATGAGCCGTTTGACCGACGCAAACTGGCTAGCAGCATCGCAAAAGCGTTTGAAAAACGTTCCACCAGTCTTCTTACCCTGGAGGATATGGTTGACGAGATTGTGCACGAGCTGGAGACCGGCGGGCGCGAAGTTCCTTCGTCCGTGATTGGCGCGAAAGTGCTCGAAAAACTCCGCGCGATCGATGAAGTGGCGTATCTGCGTTACGCCTCTGTGTACCAGCGATTTCAGGACGTCGATCAGTTTGTAGATGCCATTCATACATTGGGACGTCGCGTAAAACCCAATGTGCTCCAGCGGGAATTGTTTCCGTCTGAGACCGCACAGAATTCCACGCCAGGACTACGCAACATCCAAAACAAGAATCATGGTCGCGTTTAAGGAAGAATTTCCATATCTCCGCACAAGTTCGGGACAACTCTTCGAGTTTAGCCGCGATTGGCTGCATGCTGCGATCACGCGGGCGGCTGACGAAGCCGGTTATCCCAGTTGGTGGCTCACCGATCACGTGACCGAGAGCATTGCCTTTTACCTTCACCTGCGCAACGACGAAAACGTGGTGGCCTTTAACCAGTTGTCGCAGACTGTGCGTTACGTGCTGAAAGCGATCGGCTACAACGAGATTGTACCGCATTTTGCGCCCTCGCCGCCGCCCATTTCCATTTCGTTGCTGGACATTGCGCACCATGCCGGCGCAGGTTATGAACTTGCGTTTTTCGATCTATTGGAAAAACGAATCAACGCCTTGATTGCAACCGGCGCCGATAATCTTCAGCTTTGTTCGCTGCAATCGTGCGTGAAACACCTCCGCGGTGTGAAAACGTGGACGCGTGCGTGCGATGCGCTGCGGGAGGAAATTGTCTGTTTCGTCCGCGAAAGACTAATAGCGGTAAGTGAGCTTGCGCAACTGGATTGCTCCGTGCGTTGAAATCTTGCGAGATGTCGCCGACACCGCTCCAGCTTTCGGGTTTGAATTAGCGTCAGATTGCGCAGATTTACATCTGACCCGGTTGTCCGATCCTCCAAGCTGCAAATCTCATGACGATTTTCGAAAAAATCATCGCACGACAAATCCCGGCCAAAATCATTTGGGAAGACAACGACGCAGTCGTTTTTCACGACGTCAATCCCCAAGCGCCCGTGCATGTGCTGATCGTGCCAAAAAAGGTGATTCCGCGTCTAGCGGACGCGACGGACGATGACCGCGCGCTGCTCGGCAAATTGCTTCTCGTCGCGCGCGACATGGCGGAAAAGCTAGAGTTATCGAGCGGCTATCGCATCGTGATTAACTGCGGCCCTGACGCGGGTGAAAGTGTGCCACATCTGCACGTCCACTTGCTGGGCAAACGTGCGCTGGCTTGGCCGCCCGGATAAGACGGCTACTCGCGCATAAGCACCCAGTCGATTCCAATGATGCGCTCGTCCGCGAAGCGTTTCAGCGACTTGGGAAAAACGAGATAGGTTGCGCCTTTCCTTTCTTTGAAACCAGCGATTCCGAAGTCCGTCCCGCTGTCGCTCTTTTGAATTGTCATAACCCGGTTGTTCCTTATTTGCGCTTGGAGGTGACGATCGGCAGACGGCTTTTGCCAAAGAGTATAAACGTGCGGCTTGCCGCATTCTTCGACCACTTGCGAAAAGCGCGCCGTTTTTACTTTAAGGAGTTTCATACTCATCAACACGCGGTTGTGCCTCCTTCGGCTTCGCTTAGGACAGGACCCGGTCGCGCGATACAAGAAAACTCCGCCAGAGAACTACGGCAAGGAGGATCAGACTACCGTTGCTGCATTCCTGCCCTGGCGGGGTTTGTAAGTCCTCAATCCATAGCCCCTGACGGAAAGTAAATTTTCTCGCAAGAATCGCAGCGCGCAACCCCTAATCCTTTCCGGCTAAAATCGGCAGATTGACAAGTCATCACGCTTCTGTTTGCATCGACGCCGTGAAATGGCTGGCGTTGCTTTCGCTTATTATTTTTTTCGGTGCTGCGACCTCCTGCACCACTCTGGTTAATCGGCGCGATCTTTACAGTCCAGAACCCGCGCCCGATTCGTTAGAGACTGCCCGGCAGTGGTACGGCGTGACCACCACCAGAACAACGACAACGACAAGGACGCGAAGCGAAGAAGTGGTACCGCCACCGGAACTTCGTCAGTATTAGTTAAGAGCCAGGCACGGCTGTGGATTTGGCAGTCTCTTAGCCAAATGGAAGATTCGCCTTTATGCGCGCCACATCCGTATCGTCCACGCGCGCTGCTTTGCTCAGCCGGCGCTTGCGCTTTGCATTTTTGGAGGACAACAAATGGCGTCGCGAAGAGTGCGCTCGCAACACTTTGCCGCGCGCTGTGATCTTGAAACGTTTGGCTACTGATTTGCGTGTTTTGCTTCGCGCAATTGGCTTCGGCATATAGGTGGGAACATAAGCCGCCGCGGGATTTTGACAACGCCCTTTTGCCGCCGTGTCTGGCAGTCACGCTGGCAGGCGGCCATCTAGGCCTGAAGTTATATGATCGGCTGTAGTATGCGCTACTGCCCCGATTGAATGTTGGACGTTGAGCGTAGGACGTTGAAAGTTTGCCAGAGACTCTCTTTATGCAAAGTGTGTTCGCAGGAAAACCGCGCGTCATCATCGTCGGTTCGGGATTTGGCGGCCTCGAGGCAGCCAAAAAGCTTGCCTGCGAAAATGTGCGGGTCACGGTGATCGACCGTGCAAATTACCATCTCTTTCAACCCTTACTCTATCAGGTCGCCACAGCCGCGCTTTCACCGGCCGATATTGCTGCGCCGGTGCGCGCAGTGTTGAGCAAATACAAGAACGTAGAGGTGATCCTTGCGGAAGTGCAATCCGTGGATGTCGACGCCAAAAAAGTGAAAACGGTCGATCTGGAAATCGATTACGATTATCTGATCCTCGCCACCGGGGCGCGACATTCCTATTT
>CATPBS010000350.1 GCA_955652715.1 uncultured Candidatus Udaeobacter sp. | reverse complement strand
CGCGGCGTCGGCACAACAAATTCAAACAGTTGCGCAAGTGGCACAGTATCGGTTGGCGAAGCGCTGCGTTACATTCGGGATGATTTTGCTGACGTAATCGTCGCGGGCGGAGCGGAAGCGCCCCTGACAGCCATTACCATCGGTGCGTTTGACATCATTAAGACCATGAGCAGGTGGCCGGGTGATCCGGCTTTCGCTTGTCGTCCATTCGACATGTTGCGCGATGGATTTGTCATGGGCGAAGGCGGCGCTTCGATCGTCGTCGAGGAACTCGAACACGCCCAAGCCCGTGGCGCGCGCATCTACGCAGAAGTGCTCGGATACAGCTTGAACAACGATGCTTTCCACATGACATCGCCCCTGCCGAACGGCGAGTCGTCCATTCGGGCTATGCGCGAAGCGCTCGCGGACGCACAGCTGACACCCGAGCAGATTGATTACATTAACGCGCACGCCAGCTCGACTCAGCTCAATGACAGCGCGGAAACGGCGTCGATAAAACAAGTTTTCGGCGAGCATTCGCAGCGGATCGCTGTTAGCGGGACGAAGGGTTATTATGCGCATCCGCTGGGTGCGACCGGCGCGATCGAGGCGGCGCTTTGCGCACTTGCGTTAGACCGGCAGTGGATCCCGCCGACCATTAACTATGGAAATCCCGACCCAGCATGTGATCTCGACGTTGTGCCGAATCATGGGCGCGACGCGGAGTTGAATTACGTTATGAGCAACTCGTTTGGCTTCGGTGGGATCAACGCTTGCGTAATATTGGGGCGAGTCAGGTAGCGCGGTTCACCTGAAGCGCCTGCGGGCGATTGACGTCAATCGCACCTACCCAGCAAATCAGGACGATTCTCGCGCGTGCGCTTGGTCGCCTGTTCTCTGCGCCACTTTGCGATCTCAGCGTGATTTCCGGAAAGCAAAATCTCTGGAACTTTCCAGCCGCGAAACTCGGCAGGCCGCGTATACTGAGGCGCCTCAAGTCCCGAGCTTTCGAGACTGAAGGTATCGTCGACAGCGGATCGTTCATGCCCGAGCGCGCCCGGCAGCAAACGCACGATTGCATCAACAAAAACGACCGCGGCGATTGCGCCGTTCGTGAGCACATAATCGCCAATCGAAATCTCAAGATCGACAAGATGTTCGATCACGCGGTGGTCGACTCCTTCGTAATGGCCGCAAACGACGATCAGATGCGATTCCTGCGAAAGCTGTCTCGCCATTTGTTGATCGAAGCGCCGGCCCGCGGGAGACATCAGAATAGTTTTTGATGTTCGGCGTTTGACGTCTGACGTTTGAGTTTGGAGATCTTCCACCGCGGCAAAAATCGGCTCGGGCTTCATCACCATCCCCTGCCCTCCCCCAAACGGCGCATCATCGGCCACGTGGTGTTTGTCCGTCGTCCAATCGCGCAGGTTATGAATGTGAACATCAGCAATTTCCTTTTCCTGTGCGCGTTTCATCATGCTCTCGTTCAATGGCGCGCGGCAGATTTCAGGAAACAGCGTGACGATGTCGATCTTCATAGGTAGGGGCGGTTCACCCGAACCGCCCGCGCCGTGCAGGAAATAATCAACCACGGGCGGTCGAGGTCAATCGCCCCTACCTATTCCAAAATCTCGAGGATAGCCCGCTGGCCGTGGCGCGCTGCGGAGCTGGCCAGCAAGGCGCGAATAGAGTGAATGGTCTGCCCGCCTCGGCCAATTACGCGGCCGACATCCCCCTGCCGAAGCTGCAACTTAAATATGGTCGTTCTGCCGCTCGGAATTTCTATGAGCACCATGTCGTCAGGAAATTCAATCAGTTGACGGAGGACGAACTCGAGAAACTCTCTCATGCGTGAGAAGACTAACCATGAATCCGCATTCGCACAACGCTTCGGCGGGACAGGTGAACACGAATAAAACTGATTTTGGAGTCGCGCTGAAGGGATGCTGTAGCGTCAGCTGTCCTCAGCGGATTAGCACCGCTCCAAGGAAAAGCGCTGGGGACAGCGCACGCACGGTTCGATAAATGAAAATCCCGCCAGCAGTCAGGTGGAACTCTCAGGTGGAAGTGGCGAAGGTAAAGACTCTTCTTGGGTCGCTTGTGCGTTCTCTCGCTCGGGGTGCGACGATGCCTTCGCAGCCGTCGTCATTTTCTTGTTCTTCTTGATCAAGCTACGCACCGTGTCGGACGGTTGGGCGCCTTTGCTGATCCAATATTCGGCCCGTTCGACCTTCAACGAGCTATTGTGACTTGGGATTTTCGGATCGTACGTACCGATGATCTCGATAAATTTTCCGTCGCGTGGGCTGCGGCTGTCGGCCACTACCACTTTGTAATACGGGCGATTTTTCGCGCCTTCTCTGCGTAATCTGATTGAAACTGCCATGTTAAGTTTTCATTCGCGCCATTTGCGCCATCATTTTCTTCATTTTGCCCGCGCTTTTCATCATCTTTCGCATCTGATCAAAGCGCCGCAGCAAATCGTTCACCTCCGTGACGGTGCAGCCGCTACCGCGCGCGATGCGCTGACGACGCCGCGCATTGAGAATGTCGGGGCGCGTCCGCTCTTCTTTCGTCATTGAAAGCACGATCGCTTCCGTGCGTTTGAGCTGCTTCTCGTCTATGGAGAGGCCTTGCACATTACTCATGCCGGGCAACATGCCAAGAATATTCTCAAGCGGCCCCATCCGTCGCATCATTTTGAACTGCGCCAGGAAATCATTGAAATCGAATGAAGCAGTGCGCAATTTGTGCTCGAGCCGAGCAGCGTCTTCGGCTTCCACCGCTTCGGCAGCTTTCTCCACGAGACCAACCACGTCGCCCATTCCGAGAATCCGGCCCGCAAGCCGCTCCGGAACAAAGACTTCAAATTGATCAAGCTTTTCCCCCGTTCCAGCAAATTTGATGGGCTGGTGCGTCACTTCGCGCATTGATAATGCTGCGCCACCTCGCGCGTCGCCGTCGAGCTTGGTCAAAATGATGCCTGTGATGGCTAACGCATCGTTGAAATGGGTTGCAACGCTGACCGCTTGCTGACCCATGGTGGCATCAACCACCAGCAAAATTTCTTGCGGCTTCAAAAATTCTTTCAACTCTTTCAGTTCCTGGATCAACGCTTCATTGATCTCTTGCCGGCCTGCCGTGTCGAAGATGTGAATGCGCGGCGCACCTGCGTTGCTCGCGGTAGCAACTGCGGCAGCTACGGCGCGCTGAACATTTTTCTCGTTTCGATCAGGAGCATAAACCGGCGCATCAATTTGTTTCCCGAGTGTTACGAGCTGCTCAATCGCTGCAGGACGTTGCAGGTCGCACGCGACCAGCACCGGGGAATAATTCTGTTTCTGTAAAAAGCGCGCCAGCTTTGCCGAGGAAGTCGTCTTGCCGGAACCATTGAGACCTACCATCAAAATACGGGCTCCATCTTCCAGATGAAGCGGCACGGAATCGCCTCCGAGCAACGCAGTCAGTTCTTCGTGAAAAATTTTTACGATCTGCTGACCCGGGGTAATGCTGCGAAGAACTGTTTCCCCGAGCGCTTTTTCTTTTACCCGCGAGACGAATTTTCTGGCGACCTGAAAATCCACATCAGCTTCGAGCAAGGCCAGGCGCACCTGACGCAGGGCCGCGTCAATATTTGATTCGTTGATCGTGCCATGCCCACGCAGCTCTTTGAAAATTTCCTGAAGCTTATCGCTGAGTTGTGGAAACATACAGGAAAGGAACGCGCGTCGTCGCGTCCTGCTTTTTGAGGCACGACAACAAGTGCCCCTCGAGTCATTTCTTTTGCGTTGGCGTAGTTGCTGCCGGTGGGCGTGCCGCGCCTTCTTCGATTCCGAAGGTCCAATGCGCTTCGACCTTCTTTCCTTGAGATTTCGCGCTGACAATTACGGTGCACGATTTCTCACGCAACTTCTGCGTAACTTGATATGACACGGTGCCTGCTTTGGGATCGTAGCTGGCCGGAACAACACCGAGACCGCTCACACGCATTTGCACGCTGCCGGGTTCAATCTGGCCGATCCCGCTGAGGTTGGCTTTAATAAGCGGAAGCGCATTACGCACTGTCTCACCATCCGCTGGTTGCGTCCCGAGGTCCTTCGCGCCGACTTCGGCCACCGCTGCGGCGCCCCCTGTTGATGTGCCGATCATCTTCGCAGCATCGGCGAAGACCTTTGGCTTGTTCGCTTCAATCGCGTAACGCCCAAGTGAATCGAGTGGCGAAGTAAAGGTGATGGGCTGACCGTAAACAGTAAACATCGCCTCGTAACCGGCATTTCGCGCTAATTCTTTAACGTGCTCGTTATAATTTCCAAACGGCACGGCAAAACAATTCACTTTGATGCCGAGTCGTTGCTCGAGCAGTTCCTTGGAGCCGACCACTTCGTTTCGCACCCATTGCTCGTATTGGGGCCCGACCAATTTCGTTCGGGTTCGCTTACCGCCGGGAGCAGCCAGCATTATGTTGTGCCCTTCGCGCAAGTCTTGGTGCGTCGCGGAGTGCGCCTCGATATCGACGCCGTTGTCGCGCATATCTGCGAGCTGTTCCCACGTGATCGCTTCCCCGCCGCCTAACGAGCCACCGCGCACGCCTTCGGTGTAAAGGAACATCGTGAACGTATATCCAAACTTCTTCATGATGGGCCACGCGACTTCGTATTGCGATTTCCAGCCATCATCGAAGCTAATGACCGCGCATCGCGGCGGTATATTCTTTTCGCCGCGCTTCCATGCGAGCAAATCCTGCATTGAGATAACTGTAATCCCGCGGTCCTTTAGTTCCTTCATTTGCGCTTCAAACGCAGCGGGCGTGATCTCAGTGCCAGGATAGCGGACTTTGTCGACCAAACGATGATAACAAAAAATAATCACCTGAGCCGTTTGATCGACGACCGGCTTCCTTATCTTGGGAGACGCCGCCACCGGCGCTACACCCGGACTGCCGCCGGCGGTTGTGGCACCCGGCGCTGCCGACGAGGCGCCCGCAGGCTGAGGGTTCTGGGAAACACTTTCCTGCCTTTTGCACATCGAAAAGTTCAGTGCCAGGAGCAATGGAACAATTGCAAATCGGATCATCATAAAAGTGGTAAGGCTTTAAGCGTAGTCGCGCAAAACACAAGTGATTTTATATGCAATTGGGAGAAACAAATGAACGCTCGCGCAGTGGCACGGTCTCACTTGAGTTTGGAGAGAAACCTTTTTGTAGATCGCGTGTTTTTTGCTATTAGGAAGAGGATGCCTGGCTTGGTAAATCGCATCGTTACGCTTGCGTTCGTCGCCCTGCTGCCTGCCTGCGCAAGTACGCGGACTGCGGCGGTCAAAAACACGAGTAAGAGCTTTACTACGGTAGTGGTGGACGCCGGACACGGGGGTAAAGATAGCGGCGCGTATCGACGCTATGGCCCGCCCGAGAAGATAGTTGCTCTGGATGTTGCTCAGCGTCTCAATCGAAAACTGCGCGAATCGCAGCTAAAGACAGTGATGACCCGCTCTTCGGATGTTTTCATTCCTCTTGATGAACGCGTGACAATTGAGAATTCACAGAAGAACGCAATCTTTGTCAGTATACACTTCAACGATTCGCGCCGGCGCGGCATTCACGGCTTCGAGACGTACTATCATTCCAGCACATCATTCGATTTGGCGAATCGGATTCAAGAAAAACTGATGACGATTCCCCACTCCGCAAATCGCGGCGTTCACACGGCAAATTTTCGCGTGCTGCGCCTTGCCACGTATCCAGCCGTGCTGGTGGAATGTGGATTTCTAAGTAACCGCTCCGAAGGCGGCCAGGCACGTGATTGGGAATATCGCGAGTTGCTCGCGGACCGAATCGCGGAAGCGATTGTCGAGCAGCGCTACGGTTCCGGTGTCTATCGCGGTTCCACTCAGACGGCTGCACAGTCGCCACAGCCGGAAGCTTCCAGTGGCGGTACTGGCCTCGCGCCCGCCGCTGTCCATCGCTAAAATTCTTTGCCGCGTTCTTCGGGCCCGATTGCAGCGAGCACAATCAACGTCAAAAAAATCACGAACGTAAAAAGCGCGAGCGCTTTTGCGTAGTCCGGATGGCCGATTGAGTCATGAAAATGGCTCGCCAGTTGCGCTTCAACAACGGCTGTGTTGGCCGCGAATAAATTTCCAAGTTGATAAGCAAATCCAGGGAACGTTCCGCGCAGAGAGTCTGGTGAAAGCTCATTGAGATGCACCGGCACAATCCCCCACGCGCCTTGCACCATGAACTGCATGGCAAACCCACCTATGACCAGAAGCGGGAAACCCGGCGAAAACGCCCACAAAGGAATCAGAACCATACCGAATGCGGCAGTCAAAATAATCGAACGACGGCGTCCCCATTTTTGCGAAAGATGGCCGACGACCGTTCCACCGCAGATTGCGCCGAAAGCATAAATGATCCCGGTCGCCGCCTTTTGTGTCACCCCGTAATGGCGTTGTTCGCCGAGAAAAGTCTGGTACATGTCCTGCGTTCCATGCGACATCGCGTTGAACGCCGTCATTAACAAAATGACGTAAAGAAAAAGTGCCCAGTGGCGTCTTAGCACAATCATCACGTCGCTCCAAAAATCACGCCCGCCCTGCTGCCGCAACCAAGCCGGCGATTCAGGTACGCGCGCCCGGATGTAAAGCACGAGAAACGCCGGGAGCGCGCCCGCGATAAAGAGACCGCGCCAGCCAAAGAACGGAAACACCGCCCAATACACAACTGCCGCCAGCAGATAACCGAACGCGTAACCCTGCTGCAAAATTCCCGAAAATAATCCTCGCGCCGCCGTCGGCAGAGCTTCCATCGCCAGTGACGCGCCGAGTCCCCATTCGCCGCCCATCCCGATTCCGTAAAGCGCGCGAAAGATCAGCAACCAGGTGTAATTCGGCGAAAACGCAGTGAGCAGTTCCATGATCGAATAAAACACAATGTCGATCATGAGCGGGATGCGCCGTCCGAACCGGTCGCCGAGCAAACCGAAGATGAACGCGCCCACGGGGCGCATGGCCAGGGTAAGTGTGATCGCGTAGCTCAGCCTCGCGATGCTCGTGCCAAAATCGCTGGCCATAGGCACGATCACGAATGTGAGCAGAAAAAAATCGAATGCGTCCAGCGACCAGCCGAGGAAACAGGCGACGAACGTGTTTCGTTGATTGCGGTCGAGCAGTTTGAACAGCCGGATCGCTTCCACGGCGCGATTCAACTAATTCAAGTGATCACGAATCAACACAATAAACACGAATTCAGGGATCAAAATGTCGAAGCACAAATGCCGAAGTGCGAAGGAATGACATAATGTCGAATGTCGAACACACGGACGATTTCGTCTTCCTCATTCGAGATTCGTCATTGTTCTGCCGGTAGCCTCAACCAACATCGATCAATCCGATTACGATCACGATCACGAGCAAGAGCCAGGATCAAGAACACATCTACATATCATGATACGTCAATTTGTTTCTTGATTACCGAACCAAACGCCTTTTAATTCCGGGCAATCATGGCAACAAACGGTCTTCATCCTCTGGAAGCGCTGATGCGCGAACGCATCGTCGTGCTGGATGGCGCCATGGGCACCATGATCCAGCGCTACAAATTGTCCGAAGCGGATTATCGAGGAAAGCGGTTCAGTGATTGGAAAGGCAAAGACCTCAAGGGGAGTCTCGAACTGCTCAATTTGACACGTCCGCAAGTCGTCGAGGAAATTCACGCCGCTTATCTCGATGCCGGTGCCGACGTCATCGAAACGAACACCTTCAGCGGAACAACCATCGGCTTGAACGATTTCCTGTTTCAAGGCGAACCCACACGTGGTCGTAAAGATCAGGAATTCTTTCAGCGCGTGGTAGACGATGTCGATCTTCGCGCGCTCGTTCATGAAATTAATTTCGAAGCGGCCAGGATCGCGCGCCGCGCTGCGGATCGCGTCTCGAATGAAACCGGGCAGCAGCGATTTGTTGGCGGCTCAATGGGACCTCTTCCTGTTGCTGGTTCCATTTCACCAGACGTAAACGATCCGGCATTTCGCGCGGTCTCGTTCGATCAACTTCGCCAAACTTATTTCGATGAAGCGAAAGCGCTGCTCCAAGGGGGTGTCGATCTTCTCATTGTCGAAACCATTTTCGATACGCTCAACGGAAAGGCCGCGTTGTTCGCTATCACTGATGTATTTGAAAAAACCGGACGCAGCGTGCCGTTGATGATCTCGGGAACCGTGATCGACAAGTCAGGGCGCAACTTGAGCGGGCAAACGGTTGAAGCGTTGCTCATATCGATCGCGCACGCGGAACCGCTCATCGTCGGTCTGAATTGTTCGTTGGGTCCGATCGAAATGGAGCCGTTCATCGAAGAGCTGGCGCGCATCTCGCCGTACTACATGAGCGCGTATCCGAACGCGGGTCTGCCGGATGCGCTCTCGCCGACCGGTTTTCCGGAAACAGCCGAAACGTTTGCACCCAAGGTCGCGAAGTGGGCAGAGAACGGCTGGCTTAACGTGGTCGGCGGTTGTTGCGGCACCACGCCGGATCACATCCACGCGCTCGCAAAACTGGTGCGTCAATTTTCGCCCCGTGTCCTAGAAACCACAATCAGCCGTAAATGATTCTGCGACTTTCCGGGCTCGAACCGTTGAACATTACGCCGGAATTCGGCTTCGTTGTTGTCGGCGAGCGCACCAACATCACAGGATCGCCCAAGTTTTCGAAGCTGATTCTGGCAGGGGATTTCGACGGTGCCCTGGCTGTAGCGCGCCAGCAGGTGCAGGGCGGCGCGAACCTTCTCGATGTCAACATGGACGAAGGGATGATCGATTCGGAAGCGGCCATCATTCGCTTCCTGAACTTGATCGGCAGCGAGCCGGAGATCGCACGGATTCCCATCGTAATCGACAGCTCTAAGTGGAGCGTCATCGAGGCGGGACTCAAATGCGTGCAGGGAAAAGCGGTGGTGAACTCCATCAGCTTAAAAAACGGCGAAGAGGAATTCCTCCGGCAGGCGCGATTGATCAGGCGATATGGCGCGGCCACCATCGTGATGGCATTCGATGAACAAGGCCAGGCCGACAGTTTCCAGCGAAAAATCGACATCTGTTCCCGCGCTTACGATGTGTTGATCAAACACGCGGATTTCCCGGCGAGCGATATTATCTTTGATCCAAACATCCTGACGATTGGCACCGGCCTGGAAGAACATCGCAATTACGCGGTCGATTTCATTGAAGCGACGCGCTGGGTCAAAAAAAATCTGCCGGGCGCGCGAGTCAGCGGAGGAGTGAGCAACATTTCGTTTTCGTTTCGCGGCAACAACACCGTTCGCGAGGCGATGCATGCCGCCTTTCTTTTTCACGCTATTCGTGCCGGCCTGGACATGGGAATCGTGAACGCGGGGCAGCTGGCGGTTTACGAAGAAATCGACCCCGAGCTGCGAGAGCGGGTCGAAGACGTGCTGTTAAACCGGCGCGACGATGCAACCGAACGTCTGGTCGATTTCGCAGAAAACGTAAAAGCAAAAGGCAAAACGCCTGTCACCGATGAGGCGTGGCGAAAAGAGCCTGTCGAAGAGCGCCTGAAACACGCGTTGGTCAAAGGCATCATTGATCATATTGACGCCGACACCGAGGAGGCGCGCCAAAAATGCAAGCGGCCGCTCGACGTCATTGAAGGTCCGCTCATGGCCGGAATGAGCGTGGTGGGCGACTTATTTGGCGCAGGCAAAATGTTTCTGCCACAGGTGGTGAAGAGCGCCCGAGTGATGAAAAAAGCTGTCGCTTACCTGATGCCGTTTATGGAAGCGGAGAAATCTGCGGGTGCGAAGCCGCAGGCGCGCATCGTGATGGCGACCGTTAAAGGCGACGTGCATGACATCGGCAAGAACATCGTGGGAGTAGTGTTGCAATGTAATAACTACGACGTGGTGGACCTTGGCGTGATGGTTCCCGCCGCGAAGATCTTGGAAACGGCGAGGGAAAAAAAAGCAGACGCGATCGGCTTGAGCGGTTTGATAACCCCTTCATTGGATGAAATGGTCCATGTCGCGCAGGAAATGGAGCGCGAAGGATTTCGTTTGCCGCTGTTGATCGGCGGCGCGACTACAAGCCGGGCGCACACCGCGGTCAAAATCGCGCCGCATTATCGGGCCAGCACCGTGCATGTGCTGGACGCGTCGCGCGCGGTAGGCGTGGTGAATTCCCTGCTCAACGAGGAACTCAAATCCGAGTTCGATAAAAAGACGCGCGAAGACTATGAACGGTTGCGCCAGGAGCATGCGGCAAAAACGCAAGGGAAAAAGCTGCTGACGCTCGAAGAAGCGCGCGTGAATCGGACAGTAATCGATTGGAGCAGCTGTCTCCCCGCGAAACCGGATTTCCTCGGCGTGCGCGTGTGCGCTCCCGCGCTCGGCGATCTGGTTCCCTTCATCGATTGGTCGCCGTTCTTTCATGCGTGGGAATTGCGTGGCCGTTATCCGGCGATTTTCGATGACCCAAAGGTTGGCAAACAAGCGCGCGAACTGTTCGATGATACGCAGGCCATTCTTGACCACATCGCCGCGAAAAACCTACTGGTCGCGCGTGGCGTGCATGCTTTTTGGCCTGCAAATTCAGTTCGCGACGATGTTGATCTTTACGCTGATGAAGCGCGCTCCGAAAACGTCGCCACGTTTTATTTCTTGCGTCAGCAAATGCAAAAGCCGCCAGGACAATTCAACCATTGCCTGGCCGACTACATTGCTCCGCAATCTGATTCGAGATTCGAAGATTATCTCGGTGGATTTGCTGTCTCGATTCATGGCGCGGATGAACTCGCGGAAGAATTCAAGCTTCAGTACGACGATTACAGCGCGATCATCGCCAAGGCGCTGGCAGACCGATTAGCTGAAGCGTTTGCCGAATATCTGCACAAACAGACGCGGATAGCCTGGGGGTTCGGACGCGACGAACAATTGTCATATGCCGATCTCATGCGCGAAAGATATCGTGGTATCCGGCCGGCTGCCGGTTATCCCGCTTGTCCCGAGCATGCAGAGAAACGAACGCTGTTCGATTTGCTCGATGCTGAGAAGAACGCACACATCAAACTGACCGAATCGTTTGCAATGCATCCCGGCGCAAGCGTGAGCGGCCTTTATTTTTCGCATCCTGCCGCTAAATATTTCGGAGTCGGCCAGATCGGGCGTGACCAACTAGTCGATTATGCGATCCGGCGTGGCGAATCGGTCGCGGCAGTGGAAAAGCGACTCGCGCCGAATCTCGATTACAGCAGCTGATCCAAATTAACGCCAAAGCTGTTGTGATTAAACTGGTGGATGCGCAAAGCGCAGAATGATGGTAGTGATTTCGCTCGATTCGGGGCGTAGCTTAGCTTGGTAGAGCGCGTGGTTTGGGACCACGAGGTCGGAGGTTCAAATCCTCTCGCCCCGACATGGATTACCGATGGTCGAAGAATGTTGTACTGTTACGTTTTGCGAAGGGGTTTGATCATCTCAGGGATGCTCGTGGGGGCCGCGTTGGCCATTCACGCACAGGAGGCCGCGCCGCCATCCGTAGATCTTTATGAAGGGCAAGAGCAGCCGGAGGCCACGATGACGCCCTCTCCGCCACTCAACGGTCCCGAGTTGCCAGAGTTAAAGCAGCTTGACGAAACTTTTAAGCCGCCATCGTTGGGCACGGACGCTGAGGCAACCAAGATGCGTGTCGAGTGGCGACAACTGAGAAACCGAACGGTAAGCGATCCTGAGGTGCAGGCTGCCAGGGCGTTTGCTCTGGCTGCTCGAACGGATCTGGAAAAGCGGAATCGGCTCCGTGAGTATTACAACATTTACTACCAGCGCATGTCCGCCCTGACTACGAACGCCGAAATCAAATTGGCATTGGAAGCATTTAAAACGGGTCACCAGAGTTTGTTAGCTCAGCCACGGGTGCGACCTACACCGCCGGGTAGTCCGACACCAGTACCCGCACCTGTACAAAAGAAGCACGAACACAAAAACAAGAAGAATAAACTCAAAGGGTAGAGTTGCGCAGCCGCCTTGCCAGCTCACCTTGGATGCAGTAATCCTAGAGCGCACCTCTTTTACGGCGCGTTCGTCTAGTGGTTAGGACACAGCCCTCTCAAGGCTGGTGCACGGGTTCGACTCCCGTACGCGCTGCCATATGAAACCGTCGGTTGTTCGAGATTTTCACACGACCGATGCGAATCGATCACTTGAGTAGCCAGCGAGCGATTGATTGATTTGTACAGGGTCGTCCCTATGGCTCTTTGAACTCGCCCGCTTGCTCGTGCGTATCGATGACGTTGCCCGCATCATCGAAAACCCGAATCACAGCGTCGTGTGACCGGCTGTAAAACTTGGCGTACTCGACTACGTCATTCGGTTCGCCCTACCACAAGCCGCCAAACGGCAGCACGTCTGAAATCAGATCGACCCCGCGTTTGTCTTTGCGCGGTCTGACTTCGTAAACGTGTTTAATCTCCATCATGATTTCCTCGGCCTGCTGCGTCGCCATGGGATGTTCACAAGCACTGTGGCGGCAATGGCGGCGAATGCTGTTTGCAGCGCGAACAACGTTCTGGCGAAGATCAAATAGCTGTTGTTAAGGTCTAAGTTGCCACAGCTCCCCGGGGGACAACAACACCGCTGGTCTGTGGAGAAAAACCAAATTCGAATCCCACATCGCAGTAAATACATAGATCCACCCCGGCTGGACGTTCACTGTTGTCGAAGTCGGCTCGGCATAGCCTACATAGGGCACTTTGTACACGGTTAAGACATGGCGCCCCGCTGGCACCCAACCGTCATAGTGGCGACCCTGTACGATGGTCCCGACAGACCTGCCATCGATCTCGAGATGCAAACCCAGATTCCATCCGAAGTTCGGCACTCTTTCCACAATCAGGCGGCCGAGCCTCGGACTCCCTTGCGCAACAGTGCTGATGGAAATTGCGCACACAAAAGCAAAAATCAGAAGAACCTTGCTGGCAAAGCTGTGTCTTGGTTTCATGGCACATATTATGTCATAGGACTGGGTTTTCGCCAATGCTGACGCGAGCAACTTTCACCACTCTTTGAAATCGCCCTTGGCTGCGGCCCTGTCTCCCTCTTTGATTGCGTCAGCTTCGCTCACATACTTGCCCTTCTTGGTCGTGCCGTAAAAACGAGAGCTCTCCTTGTGATAAACGTGTGTCTCGGTATTGACCCACACCAATCCACGTCCGCCGCCTGGTGCCGGAGTAGCCGTGCCAGTGCTGCTGCTGCCAGTAACAGGTGCTGCGGAAGGCGACGCACTGACTGAACTTTTAGGTTTAAACAAATTACCGAGCCTGAATCTGGGCG
>CATPBS010000349.1 GCA_955652715.1 uncultured Candidatus Udaeobacter sp. | reverse complement strand
GCGCCGCGCCTGCTTGAAAAATCGATCCGCCGCCTCGGAAACAATTTGTAAATGAAGGCGCTCGCGCGGGCGACCGCGGGCAATGGTAACGGTGTTATAGATGCGCAGTGCGACACCAAGACAATCGAAGCCAGGGCCGAGATTGGAAGTGCTCGCCGGAACGCGGACGGTAATTTGTTGCATAGGTGAGCCCCGCCACAGCGAAGGTGCGCGCGACGATCCTCTACGATGCGGCAGTGTAGCAACGCGCGGTCAGCGGGCAACCGATCCGTTGCGCAATGCGATTCGAAATAGCAGGAGGCCGGCAGAAAAGAATGAACCTTGGATGGATTGATCCGAACCTGCTTCGGGATTTTCGGGCAGAGGGGACCGACGCACACCGGCTCTGCACCATCGAGGATGGCTGGGTGGAGCGTTTCGGGCGGGACGTCCTGATTTCGTTCAAGCGAGTGCTGACGCGTGAGCGGCTTCTCGCGGAACTGCAATCGTGGGCAACCTCCGTCGGTTTCGAGTTTGGACGCATTTTCGCAAGGTTCGTACCGCGAAAAAGTGAAGAGCGCGAACCGCCGCGTCTGATATTTGGCGACCCTGGCGGAAATTTACAGACGATCGCAACCGAGCGACATCTGAAGTTCGGAATCGATTTTGGGACCGGCTATTCGCCGGGCCTCTTTCTCGATCAAAGGGAGAATCGCCGCTACGTGCGCCATATCGCGCCCCGACGATTGCTGAACTGTTTTGCCTATACCTGCTCGTTTTCTGTCGGCGCGGCATGCAACGGAGCAACCACCCTTAACATCGATCTTTCCAAAAAGTCTCTGGCCCGGGGGCGCGAGAATTTTGCCTTGAACTGCCTTCCAACGATCGAACATCGCTTTATTGCTGATGATGTGAGCGAGGTGTTGCCGCGGCTGGCACGAAAAGGTGAGAAATTTGACGTGATCATCCTTGATCCGCCAACTTTTTCACGATCCTCCGGAGGAAAGACATTTCAGGTCGAACACGATTTCGAAAACTTGCTTATTCACGCGCTCGAACTGGCGGAGCGAGACAGTCACATCTTGCTCTCGACCAATTGCTCTGTATTGCGCGAGCATGCACTGGAAGTAATGGCCCGCTATTGCCTGAAAGCATCGCGCCGCGCAGCCACCTTTGATCGACCGTCTGCGCAGCCTGATTTTCCACCCCGCACCGGCGCAAGCTCGATTTGGTTGACTTTGCGTTGACAACTCATGCGCGCAAAACAGGATCACAATGCGAATCTCTAAAGGAATGAGCCAATCAACTGCTGAAGTGGTCGCCGAGTTCCCGGAACGCGGCGTGCAATGGGTGAAAGAACAATTCGAGACGGTCGTCAGTGAGACTGGGGATTACGTGCGCGACAAGCCCGCACAGTCTCTCGTGTGGGCCTTTGTGGCGGGCCTCCTTCTGAACCGGTTGCCGATTGGCCGAATCCTGGGCGGTCTCTTTCGACTAGCTATCTTCGCGTTGAAACCTGCTATTCTCATTTACGGCGCGACGAAATTATATCACGCAGCACAAGAAGAAAAGTGACGTTCAAGAGGCGCCCTATGCCAAGCGCCTGCGTCTTAGATCCGGCGTTTGCCGCACGGGCGGGTACGTCATTCTTCCAGTGTAAAACCGATTTTCAACGTCACCTGCCAATCGCCGACTTTACCGTTCTCGATGGTTCCGCGGGTCTCGGTCAGCTCAAACCACCGCATGCTGCGGACCGTCCTTTCGGCGCGCGCTAGTGCATTTCGTACCGCCTCCTCAAGCCCGTTCGGCGACGAACCAACGATTTCAATTTTTTTATAAATGTGATCAGGCATGCGCTGATTATTTCGTGGCTTGAACTGGAACACAATAAAAAGCCGCGCGATCGTAGCTAGGGACGCCTCGCTGCGCTGAAAGCCTCGGCATACAACCCGTTGAGGACAACGCCTCCCACCTTGCGACTGAGGAAATTTGCTTTACAAAACCATTTGAAGTCCGGCAGCCTCGGTGCGTGCGAAAGTCTGTCGCCATCTGGGCACTAGTTGTGGCTGCTCTTTCCTGCGCACGCGGTCAAGAACAGGAAAGAAAGCTGGTGGATCGCCTTCTCAGGCCGGACATGGCGCTGCAAAACGATGCACAGCACAAGAAATTTATCGCCGGCGGGACCTCAATAAATAAGCGGGCCACGGTCGGGACATTTTACGTTCAAAAGAAGTCGAATCAGAAGAGTTTTTCAGCAACAGGACAGTTCTCCCCGCAAGAATTCAATTCTCGGCCTTTTCACAGCGGACGGGGCGAATTCAACACTTCCTCGCAGCAAGCGATGAGCAATTCTCGATCTGCTTATGGAGATCAGACGGCGAGCGGTGTCCGCGACGCTCCGCAATCTGATAAAAAAATTGCCAGCCGTGCGTATGCAGAGAACCGGCCCTTCCTGGATCAGGGTAAAAGTCAGAAGTCACTCAACAGACAAAATGCGCCGCTCACGGTCGAGCAGGTGCGCGAGTTGCTGAATAAAAACAAGTAGCGCATGGGCCAGGTGCGCTATTCTGTGGTTGATCATGCAACCAGAAGAGGCTCTGGCGTTCTTAAAACAAGGCGCAGCGCAGATCATCAGCGAAGATGAACTGCGCGACAAGCTCGCGCTCGGCCGGCCGTTGCGAGTAAAACTCGGAGTCGATCCGACCACCTCGGATATTCACCTCGGCCACACGGTCGTTTTGCGAAAACTGAGGCAGTTTCAAGACCTCGGTCACCAAGCTGTTCTCATTATCGGGGACTTCACGGGAATGATCGGCGATCCGAGTGGTCGCTCTGTTACGCGGCCGCAACTAACCCATCAGGAAATGATCGCAAATGCGGCAACGTATCGCGAGCAGGCATTCAAAATTCTTGATCCGGCGCGGACTGAGACGGTGTGCAACGGAGACTGGTTTCGCGCCATGTCTTTCGAAGACGTCATTCGCCTGAACAGCCGTGTGACATTGCAACAAATGTTGCAGCGCGAAGATTTCCGGGGACGCATCGATAACGAGCAATCAATCCGCGCACACGAAATTCAGTACCCGATCATGCAGGGCTGGGATTCGGTGATGGTAAAGGCTGACGTGGAACTCGGAGGGACAGACCAGCTTTTTAACATCCTAATCGGGCGCGATTTTCAAAGAGAAGAGGGCCTGCCGCAGCAGGTGGTTTTCCTTCTCCCGATTCTCGAAGGCCTCGACGGCTCCAAGAAAATGAGCAAAAGCCTCGGCAATTTTGTCGCCGTCAACGAGTCCGCCTCAGACATGTTTGGGAAAGTGATGAGCATCTCGGACGAGTTGATGGCGCGCTATTATGAATTACTCCTCGGGCGCGCACCACCAGCCGGCGCGCACCCACTCGAGGCGAAAAAAGAGTTGGCCTTTGAAATCGTGCAGACTTACCACTCGTCTGCTGCGGCTCAAAAAACGCTCGATGACTGGAACACCCGCTTCAGCAAGCGCGACTTGGAACATGCCGATCTGCCGGCGTTTTCACCACCTGAACGGGATGAGCTCGTCGCTGTTACCCTCGTTTCCAGTATTTACCGGGAAGTATTCAATCTGCAAAAATCGCACAGCGAAGTCTCGCGACTGATTAAACAGGGCAGCGTCGAGATCGATGGAGCAAAGATCTACGATCCCAGGGCAACAATTACTCTTCAGGCGGGTCAGGTTCTTCGCCTCGATCGAAAACGCGCCGTGCGGATACAATGAATCCCGCGCGGGTAAAGAACTCCTCGGCACGGGCCTTTGTCGCCCTGAGAGCCTCGTTTGTCAGGCGGTGGCCGTTTGAAGCACCGGCAAAACGCGCGCGTGATCGAGATAGCTGGCCGCGATGCCTTCGAAGTGCGCACGGATGCTGCGCAGTTCCCCAGTCACGAAGCTGTCCACAAAACCCAAACGTCGGTCGAGCCACGCAAACATTTTGTTCTTGATCTCGTAGTGAACCGCGAGCGTGACCTCAGTGCAGTTTGGCCGAACCTCGGCGAAGTCAACGATGCCCATCAGGGCAATATTTCCACCCGCAGATTCAAATGCATACTGGTCCGGCGAGTCGCTCTCGACCGATAAAAGGACCGTGTGTGCCTCGAAACCGAACGGGCCACGAAAGCTGAAATCCACCGTTTTGGATGATGTGACAGTTGCACGCGTCACCATCAGAAACTGCCGCCTGTATGATTGGATGCTGGCCAGACGAGCTTTGCACTCCGCCACCGGTTGGCTCATGTGTAAGGTTTTTTGTAGTAGCATAGGAATAATGTTTTCTGACACCACCTTAAGCAGTAGCGATGCCATCCCTTCTTTACCAAGCGTATCCGAGCCGATGGCAGCCCAAGAGTGTTCGTTTTCTTTACAATCCTGTATCAGCTCAACACGCTAATGTTCCCTAGTCAAATCGAGCATAACTCGCCAGTCAATAGGGAGTTGCATCAGGTTTTCTCCTAGTGCAGCAAGTAATGGAATATTGAGAACGCGCCTGAGAATATCGGCATTCGTCAAAGCCGCTACGTCACTCGTCATTCCGATGCTGTTCAATACAAGACCAACGCACCGGAGCTGATATGCGGCAACGCTCTGCACGGTGAGGATCGCGTGATTAAGACAGCCCAGCCGGTTCTGCGCGACGACAAGGACCGGCAGCTTCATTGCCGCGGCCAAATCGCTGACAAAGTAATCGGAGCGAATCGGTACCAGCCAACCACCTGTTCCTTCCACGATGACGTGCTCAACACGGTTTTGGAGAGATTGAAAAGCAGAAAGAATCTGTTCGATATCGATGGTCACTTTCTCGATCAGAGCGCCGACAATTGGCGCGGCGGGTGTTTTCAACCAGACTGGATTCACCTCGTCAATTGTCACGCAGTCACTGCCGGCTGCCAGAAGCGCCTGGGCATCCCGGCGATCTCCGCAACAAATCGGCTTCATCCCGGCGCAGCGAATACCCGATGCGCGCAAGAGTTGCAAAAGCCGTGAGGCAATATGGGTCTTTCCTACGCCCGTATCCGTCCCGGTGACGAAGAGACTCACGCGACCTGTTCGATCCGCTCGGCGGCGCTCATCGAACGACGGGCGCTGATCGTTTGCATCATTGAGCGAAAAATCTTCGCGCCACCTGCGCTCCCGAGCCGCGCATCCGAGGCGCGATCAGGATGAGGCATCAAACCGAACACATTTCGTTCACGATTGCAGATGCCGGCGATATTTTCGATTGAGCCATTCGGATTCGCGTCCGGAACAATCCGCCCTTGTCTGTCTGCATAGCGCAAGATCACCTGTTGGTTAGCGTTCAAGCCGCGTAAGGTTTTCGCGTCGGCGAAAAAACAGCCTTCGCCGTGAGCTACCGGCAGGCGCAGAAGCGTGCCTTTGGGGCAGCCGTGGGTAAACGGCGAATCATCTACTTCCACTCGCGAGATAACGATGTCGCACACGAAGCGCAGCGAACGATTGCGCACTAACGCGCCCGGCAGCAGACCGGCCTCACACAAAATTTGAAATCCATTGCATGTGCCGAGCACGAGTTTGCCCGCATGTGCGTCACGGATCACGGCTTTCATGACCGGCGAAAAGCGAGCGATAGCTCCACAACGAAGATAATCGCCATAGGCAAACCCCCCGGGAAGCACGATGGCATCGAAGTCGTCGAGTGATGTTTCCTTGTGCCAGACGTATTCGGCACGTAATCCGTCCAAGCCGTTGATACTCGCGACACAATCCTGATCGCAGTTTGAACCGGGAAACTGAATGACAGCGAATTTCATCAATCTATCGTGTGGCGGCGCGCTGCTCTGCGTGGTAATCGTTGACCACCAGGCACGCATGAATGACTCCTGGGACCCAGCCAAGCAACGTCAAAAGAAGGCTAAGGAAGAAACTGGCGATGCGACCGGTCATGAGCACTGCGAGCGGCGGGAGCACCACGCAGAAAAAATATCGGAGCGCTTTCATTTCCGCTTTCTCGTTTTCGGTTTCTGCACTTTGGCGTTTGGCGTTTGGCGTTGGACGCTCGGCGTTTTCTTCTGTCCTCCAATACCTGCTTTCTGCAGCTCATAATCTTCGATCACCGGATTCGACAACAAATCGCGGCAAAGACGATGCAATCGCGATTCAAGGTCTCGGTTTTGTCCTTCAATATCGATCTCCATGTATTTCCCCATCCTTACGCTGCGCACCTCTGGCATTCCCAGGTGCCGCATCGCGTCGCGGACTGCGTTTCCCTGGGGATCGAGCACCGCTGCCTTTGGCATCACGATCACTTTTGCCGTCATTGCTCCACCATATTTCCCGGCAAGCACGCGGACAAGCGCAATCCCTGAGGAACTCAACACGCCTACTTCAAAACCACAACGTCGAGCGCTCCATGCCGGCGGAGCACGTTGACTCCTACATCGCCTTCATCATGTCTGGTCAGCAGAAGATCGACGCGCGCCTCTCCTACTTTCAGCTCACGAATTCTAACCTGGGGAAGGAAGGCTGGCAAAAGTGGCTTCGAAAAAACCAGCTTTTGTTCGGGAGCCAATACCCTCAGGCCGAGACAAGCTTCAAGCAAAAGAAACACCGCACCCGATGCCCAGGCCTGCGGAGCGCAGGCTACAGGATAGAGCGTCGGAGATTCACCAGGGCGCCTGGGGAAGCCGCAAAATAGTTCCGGGAGACGATGCAGATCGCAGAAAATACTGGCGTCGAGCAAACCTGCGAGCACCATCGTGGCCGACTCCTTCAATCCGTATCGGGCGAATCCCGCAGCAATTAAGGCGTTATCGTGCGGCCAGACCGAGCCGTTGTGGTAGGACATGGGATTGTAGCGCGCCTCAGTGCTAGCCACCGTACGGATCCCCCAACCGGAGAATGACGTTTCGTCTGTGAGAGTTGTCGCCACACGGCGTGCGTGCTCCTCGGTCGCGATACCGGCGAAAAGACAATGCCCCGCGTTCGACGTTCGCACTTGGCAAGGCTGCTTGTTCCCGTCCAACGCAAGGGCGTAAGTGGAAAGGTCATCACACCAAAACGCTTTCTCGAACCGGCGACGCAGCGCGTCCGCTTGTTTGGACAGCTCTCGCGATCGTGCGGCGTCTCCACGTACCTTTGCAAGCTCGCTCGCCACAATCTTTGCGGCGTAAACATAACCCTGCACCTCGCAAAGCGCGATTGGTCCTGCGGCAGAAGCGCCGTCCATGTGGAAAATCGCATCGTGAGAATCTTTCCAGCCCTGATGGATCAGACCGTGTTTCGCCTTGCAGTTATACTCCACGAAGCCATCGCCGTCTGAATCGCCATAACGATCGATCCACTCGAGTGCGCGCTCCACGTTTGGCCAAATTGACTCGACGAAGGCGCGGTCGGCCGTGCGCTTGTAGTATGCGCCGGCGAGCATGACAAAAAGCGGCGTCGCATCGATGGTGCCATAGTAGCGCTTGAATGGAATCTCCCCCAATGTCGCCATTTCATCCGCGCGCATCTCATGCAGCACCTTGCCAGGCTCCGCATCCTGCTCCGGTTTGAGCGCGTCGGCTTGGGTAGCTGCCCAGGTACGCCAGGACGCCGCGCGCAACAGAAGGATCAAACCACAGACACTGGAGGGCGGTTATGATTACATCCCGGCCGAACACCGTGCTAAACCACGGAACACCAGCGTAAGGATACGGACCATAAGGCGTTTCAGTTCGCATCATGTGGAGATCGGCGAGGGAACGGTTCAGCCAATCGTTGAACTGTTCGTTTCCGGTAAAAATCTGGGGCTCCTGGGCGCGCACGCGTTCGAGCGCACTAGCCGCCTCCTCCACAACGTTTTCGTAGCAAGGCCCGATCTCGTTTCGCGAATCGCCATCAACTTCGCATGCAATTGCGCACCGGTAGCTGGCATCTTTACCGGATTCCAGCCGGATTTGAAACGTGGCGACGGACTCGTTTAGCCGAGTAGGCGGCGGATCGAAAACGATTCGCGTCCGGCGAAGGCGATTGTCCAAACCTTCGTACGCGAGCACAAGCCCGTCCTTCGTAACCTGAGGTTCCAAGCGACGGCCACGACGTTCTCGTTTCGTGCCGCGCAGCTCGAAAATGTCGGCAAAATCAGCATCGAATTCGATTGAGAAAGAAATATCGACGGCCGCGCGCCCGTAGTTATGGATTCTAAGCCGCTCGTGACACGTTTTCTCCCACAGAATCTTCGAGCGAAACACGTGCACGGTTCCTCGTGGGATCACTATTTCGCCATCCCGCCAGGAATCGGGATTCGTCGCATCGACCGCCATAACGGCGTTATCCTGTCTTACGGTGGAACTGAGCAGCAGCGGGCGATCCTTTCCCAGCTTTAACGTTAGGCAAGACAAGAATCGCGTATCCTGATAATAAACGCCCAGTTCACCGGTACCGAACGTCTCGATGTCGCCAAACCGGTCGAACACAGCGAAGGTGTCGCCCTGTTTCAACACTCGGTTGCGAACATCGACGCGAGAGGACGATGAACGAATATAAAATTCATTCCGGATACGGATGACTTCCCTGGCCATTACGCGCGCACCTCCGAAAGGTTGTGTTGCCTGCTCTTAATCTGGCAAACCAATTCCTCGGTCAGGTACGATAGGACCCGTTCCGTACCGCCACAATATTTCGGCGGTACGCTCTCAAAAAGCGGCGCAACCTGAGCAATTCGCATAACAGCTCGAAACCCTCCCTCGATACGAACTTTTCGAAATTCTTTGACTCAGTCCACTGGCTGACAATCACAAGCGCGCACACCAAGGCACGCCTATCGCTTTCGCTTAGCCCTCGCGAACAACGTCGGTGGCCTTCTTATCTTCGCGCAAACCAAGGAAAACGGGTGCACGCAATTTTCCATCACGAGTCCACTCGGCAAACTTGATTTGAGCGACAAACTTCGGATTCACCCAGTGCATCTTTTTCATCATGGAAGGCGTGATCCCCTGCACCCATTGCCCGTTTTGTTTTGATGGCAGATCGACAAATGGACAATCGGCCCGCGCTTCTTTTTGGAACTTCTTGTGCAACATCGATAAGGACTTGGCAGTGAAGCCGGTGCCGACTTTGCCGGCAAACACGAGCTTGTTGTTGTCATAATAACCAACCAGGATTGCACCGAAATGTTTGCGCGCTCCCTGTGGTGGCGTGTATCCGCCGATGACGAATTCCTGTTCGTTAACACATTTAAGCTTGATCCATGCGCCGCTTCGGCGGCCGGGTTCGTAAACGGAGTTGCGCTGTTTGCCGATAATCCCTTCCAGACCGCGACGTTTCACTTCTTCGAGCAGCCGTTTGGCATCGCTGCCGATCGCGCCCGAGTAGCGAATCGGCGAGCCGCCGTCAGCGCCCGCTACAGCGGCGCAGAGTTTTTCAAGAACGTTCTTGCGCGCCTCTAGCGGCAGCTCGATCAAGCTTTTGCCGTCGAGCTGGAGCAGGTCGAATGCGTAGAAATAAATGGGCGATTTTCTTCCTTCCATTTCGCGCGCTTGCAAAAGTTGAAACGAAGAGCGGCCCTCCTCGTCGAGTGCAACCACTTCGCCGTCGATCACGCATTCACGTGCCGGCAAATTCTTTATCGCCTCGACAATCTCCGGGAAACGCGTGCTCAAATCATTTTGATTTCGCGACAGCAATGAGACTTTTTTCTCTCTCTTAACTGCGATCAGGCGGATGCCATCGAATTTGAGTTCATAAATCCAATGGCCGGTCGGCGGTGGTTTCTCGACCAGCTTCGCTTTCATAGGCTCGATGAAGCGTGCTTTGGCCGAGGGCAAATCTACTAGGGACGAGATTGTAGGGCGGCCGCTCCGGCTGCCCGGTTCCACGGCCGGCAGGCTATTCTCTCTTCCTTTTTTTTTAATCGCTTGGCGAATCCGCGCTTTAAATTGCGACGTCGGGTTTTCATCCGTTTCGCGATTGGACTCCCACTCGGCATCGCGAGCTTTCGCGATCTGCTCCATCGTGCGCCCAGTCTTGACCGACTGGTCTTCGAGTTTTTTCGAAATCGGTTTGGCGTCGGCACCGGTTTTCAGAATCAGCCACTGATTCTTTTCATCATCACGATCGCGGATTCGCACCAGCGTCCATTCGCCTTTCGCCTTTTCGCCATCCAGAACCAGATGAAGTTTGCCCTCGCGCAGCGATTTCAGCGGCTGTTCACCGTAAACGTAATAGGTGCCGCGGTCCCAAACCATCACGGTGCCGCCGCCGTATTGTCCCTCGGGGATTATGCCTTCGAAGTCTTCATATTCGATCGGATGATCTTCCACTTCGACGGCGAGGTGTTTTTCACCGCGCTTCCATGGAAGCCCTTTCGGCAGCGCCCACGATTTCAGCACGCCCTCCATCTCCAGGCGAAAATCGTAGTGCAAACGGCGCGCAGCATGTTTTTGAATTACAAAGCGTGACGCACCTTTGACTTTTTTGGGCAGCGGTTTACCTGCCGGCTCAGCCGTTTTCTTGAAGTCGCGTTTGCGTTTGTATTCGTTCAGTCCCATTCTGCCAAAATTAACCAGGGATAGCCTCCCTGCACGCAAAGTTGTAAAGACGCTTGTGCCAAGCGCCTGTTCTAAGGATCGGCGTTTCCCACAAACGCCGCTACACCACCTAGGATTCGCCTGGCAGCGCCTCGCCGACGAGATACCGCACAAAGCGGCGGATGACAATGTTCTCGCCCAGCTCGGCGATCTTCGCACTGAGCAAATCTTTGATGGTTACATCAGGATTCTTGATGAACGCTTGTTCAAGCAGGCAAACAGTGCTGTAGAATTTCTCAAGTTTTCCTTCGATAATCTTCCCCGCAACGCTGTCGGGTTTACCCTTTGCCTGAGCTTTGTAAATCTCTCGTTCAGCCTCGATCAAATTGCCCGGAACATCCGCCCGGCTAACGTAAAGCGGATGCGCTGCGGCAATATGCAGTGTGATGTCTTTCACGAACTCGCGGAAATTCTCGTTCCGCGCCACAAAATCGGTCTCGCAATTCACCTCTACAAGCACGCCAACTTTGCCCTGCAGGTGAATGTAGGAAGCCACGATGCCCTCTTTCGTTGCGCGCGTGGATTTCTTTCCAGCGCTGGCAATTCCTTTGGTCCGCAAAATTGCCTCCGCTTTGGCTAGATCACCGCTGCTCTCGACAAGAGCGCGCTTGCAATCCATAAAGCCCGCATTGGTTTTTTCGCGGAGTTGCTTGACCAGTTGTGGATCAATTTCAGTCGTAGTCTTCATCGAGTGTTAGATCGTTAGAATCTGAAAGCGTTGCGCCGCGATGCGACGCAAGCGTCAGGCTGAGACACCGGCCATTTCGACCTGCTCGCGAATGCGCGCTTCGTTGCTTGCCGAAACAATAGCATCGACAAGCTTTTGCAAAATCACGCGGATAGCGCGAATCGCATCATCATTGCCGGCGATTGGGTAGTCGATGATCTCAGGGTCCGCATTCGTGTCCACAATGGCGACCACTGGAATTCCGAGGCGCCGCGCTTCATTCACAGCATTTTGCTCGCGGAGCGTGTCGATCACCACTAGCGCGTCGGGTAACTGCGACATCTCAAGTATTCCCTCAAGATTGCGCCGGAGCTTGGCGGCCTCGCGATTAAGTGCGGCCAATTCCTGTTTTCCCATTTTCTTGTATTCGGGCGACTG